>NZ_JBFTSF010000027.1:0-41190 GCF_056399905.1 Cupriavidus sp. 01L46 | reverse complement strand
GGTCTATGCCATGGCCGGCATGCAGACCAAGCTGCACCTGATCGCCGACACGCCCGGCATCTACGCGGGCATGTCCGCGGCCTACAGCGGCCCCGGCTTCTCCGACATGCATTTCGACACCGTGGCCACCTCGCGCGAGGAGTTCGACGCGTGGGTACGGCAGGCCAGGCAGTCGTCGCTGACGCTGGACGATAAAGCCTACAAGACGCTGGAGCTGCCGAGCACCAAGGAGCCGGCGACGGTCTACGCGGGCGTTGCGCCCGGCCTGTTCCAGAACATCGTCAACAAGTACATGCATAGCGATATGCGCGCCAATATGCGTGGCGATGCGCGCGGTGATGCGCGTGGCGGTGCGCTTGGCGACGTATGCACAGCCCAAAGCCCCCCGCTGGCCGCCAACTGATGAAGCCAATGAATCCGAAACACATGCACTGCATGCAACACACGCAACGCCACCGCGCCGCGGCCACGGAGCACTGATCCATGTTCGGCAAATTGAACCTCGAGGCGATTCCGTACCATGAGCCCATCATCATGGGTACGCTGGCCGCCGTCATTCTGGGCGGCATCGCGCTGCTCGGCGCCGTGACCTACTTCGGCAAATGGAAGTACCTGTGGACCGAGTGGATCTGCTCGGTCGACCACAAGMRMATCGGCGTGATGTACATCATCRTKGCSMTGRTCATGCTGCTGCGYGGYTTYGCCGACGCCRTSATGATGCGCKCGCAGCAGGCGATTGCGGTTGGCGATGCGGCCGGCTACCTGCCTCCACACCACTACGACCAGATCTTCACCGCCCACGGCGTGATCATGATCTTCTTCGTGGCAACGCCGTTCATCCTCGGCTTGATGAACGTCATCGTGCCGCTGCAGATCGGCGCGCGCGACGTAGCCTATCCGTTCGTCAACTCGCTCAGCTTCTGGCTGGCGGCAGCGGGCGCGGTGCTGGTGATGATGTCGATGTTCGTCGGCGACTTTGCCGCCACGGGCTGGGTCGCCTATCCACCGTTGTCCGAGCTGGGATATAGCCCGACGGTGGGGGTGGACTACTACATATGGTCACTACAGATATCGGGCCTGGGAACCACGCTCACCGGGATCAACTTCATCGTCACCATCCTGCGCATGCGTGCCCCGGGCCTGACGCTGATGAAGATGCCGGTGTTCACCTGGACCGCGCTGATCACCAACATCCTGATCGTTGCCGTGTTCCCGGTGCTGACCGCCACGCTTGCGCTGCTCACCGCCGACCGTTACCTGGGCATGCACTTCTTTACCAATGAGCTTGGCGGCAACGCCATGATGTACGTCAACCTGATCTGGGTCTGGGGACACCCCGAGGTCTATATCCTCATCCTGCCGTGCTTCGGGGCCTTCTCGGAGATCATCTCCACGTTCTCCGGCAAGCCGCTGTTCGGCTACAAGTCGATGGTGTACGCCACCTCGTCGATCGGCATCCTGTCGTTCTTCGTCTGGCTGCATCACTTCTTCACGATGGGCTCCGGCGCGAACGTCAATGCCTTCTTCGGGATCATGACGACCATCATCTCGATCCCGACCGGCGTGAAGCTGTTCAACTGGCTGTTCACGATGTATCGCGGCCGCATCCGCTACCACTCGTCCACGCTGTGGACGATCGGCTTCATGGTGACCTTTGCCATCGGCGGCATGACGGGCGTGCTGCTGGCCGTGCCCGGCGCGGACTTCTTGCTGCATAACAGCCTGTTCCTGGTCGCGCACTTCCACAACGTGATCATTGGCGGCGTCATCTTCGGCTGCCTGGCCGCCATGAGCTTCTGGTTCCCCAAGGTGTTCGGCTTCACCCTGAACGAGCGCTGGGGCAAGATCTCGTTCTGGTGCTGGCTGGTGGGCTTCTACCTGGCCTTCATGCCGCTCTACGTGCTCGGCTTCAAGGGCATGACCCGCCGGATGAACCACTACACGCACGCCGACTGGCAGCCCTACCTGATCGTGGCGCTGTGCGGCGCCGTGATCATCGGCGCCGGCATCGTCGCCCTGCTCATCCAGCTGGCCGTGAGCGTGCGCGACCGCAAGCAAAATCCCGACCTCACCGGCGACCCGTGGGATGGCCGCAGCCTGGAGTGGGCCACCGCATCGCCGGCACCCTTCTACAACTTCGCCCATGTGCCGCACATCACGTCGCTGGAACAGCACTGGGATGACAAGGAGGCGGGGCGCGCCTATGTGCGGCCAGGCCACTACGAGGACATCCATATGCCCAGGAACACCAGCGCGGGCGTGATCGTGTCGGCGTTCGGCCTGGTGCTCTGCTTCGCGCTCGTCTGGCACATGTGGGCGATCGCGGGCCTTGGCCTGCTGGGCGTGATCGGCACCTTCATCGCACGGACCTACAACCGCGACGTGGACTACTACGTCCCGGCGGCCGAAGTCGAACGCATCGAAAACGCGCGCTATGCGCAGCTACGCAAGGCGGCTTGACCCATGAGCTACACAGTCATTCACAACACGCACGAGCACGTCGCGCACGACGACGGATCCAAGACCACGCTGGGGTTCTGGATCTACCTGATGAGCGACTGCCTGATCTTCGCCGTGCTGTTCGCCACCTTCGGGGTGCTCGCCGGCAATACGGCAGGCGGCCCGAGCGGCCGGGAGCTGTTCGAGCTGCCGTTCGTGCTCGGTGAAACCATGCTGCTGCTGATCAGCAGCTTCACCTTCGGCGTGGCCATGCTGAACATGCAGCCCGGGCGGGAGCGCCAGGTCATTCAGTGGCTGGGCATCACGTTCGTGCTTGGCGCGGCCTTCATCGCCATGGAGCTGTATGAATTCGCCGAGCTGCTGCATGCCGGCGCGGGGCCGGGCGTCAGCGCGTTCTTGTCTGCCTACTTTTCCCTGGTGGGCACCCACGGCCTGCACGTGAGCTGCGGCCTGCTGTGGATCCTGGTCATGATGCACCAGGTCAAGTCCTTCGGCCTGGATGGCGTGACCCGGCGCCGCCTGGCCTGCCTCAGCCTGTTCTGGCACTTCCTGGACCTGATCTGGATCTGCGTGTTCACCTTTGTCTATCTGCGAGAGTTTGTATGAAGACCGCCCATCTCCACACAGGATCCGCGGCACACGCCGCGCACGGCAGCCTGAAAGGCTATGCAATCGGCTTTGCGCTGTCGCTGGTGCTCACCCTCGCGTCGTTCGGCGCGGTGATGGGCGGGTTCGTGCCGAAGGGCATGGGCCTTGCCGCCATCGTGGTGCTTTGCGTCGCGCAGCTGGTGGTGCAGCTGGTGTTCTTCCTGCATATCGGCACGTCCGCGGACCAGCGCATGAACACGGCGATCTTCGTGTGCACCGGGCTGCTGATCGCCATCATCGTGGCAGGCTCGCTGTGGGTCATGCATAACGCGAACGTCAACATGATGCCGATGGATATGTCGCCGGAACGCGCGCGTCTGCGCGACTAGCACCACGGGCCCGATGGGCACCATGGGCGCCATGGCGTGGCCGCCCCCTCTCCGGGGCCGGCCACGCGCCGCCGTCAGGCGGCGTGCTTGCGAATGCCTGGATAGAATAGCTAGATAAGCAGGCTGCCGGCGACCGCCGTGCGCCTGGCCGCCGGCCAGTGGCGGACATTCTGAAACCGCGAGGTGTGCTCGCCAAGCATGCTGGCGCCCCCTTCCCAATAGACCCAGCTCCGGCCCCTTCTAAGGCGGTCCAGATAGGCGTCCTCAAACCCGGCTGGCAAGCGATTGGCCATGGAGGCCAGCGCGCTTTCGTCAACGCCAAGCGCGCCAGCAAGCCGGAACTTCCCGCCAGACAGGCCATCCGCGATTCTCAAGTCCAGGTACGGCACGAACAGGCCGATGCGGCGCAGCGCCGCCGGCATCGCACTGCCCCATGCCTGAACGGCAGCACGCAACGCACCGAGCGCGAGCAAGAACGCCCGCTCATTCCTGGCCGTCAGCACGCAGCCGCTAAGCACGCCATCCACCAGTTCCTTGCCTGCGGCGGTAAATGCCAGCGGTGCCAGCGGCGCCAGCGAGGCGCATTCGGGATGCCTCTGGCTGAGAAGCGTAAGGCAAGCCGCGAGGCCGCTTGCGCTTTGCTCGCMCATGCTCAAGGCCGGACAACGCGGATCGGATTCGGAAAGCAGAACCAGCACATCGGCAGCATGGCGCGGCGACGCCAGCACGATGCGGTCATAGGCGAGACCGGCGTCTCGCATGCACAGTTCAAGCGCGGTGCAGGCCGGACATCCGGCCAATACAAATAACTGGTACTTCATGGCTGCGGCGGTTTCCCCTGGCGTCGGCAATGACGCGCGTCCAGGGGATGTTGCCGCACCGCAGCAATGCAGAACAGGAGCAGAAGTACGCTATTTGGAGCGGAGCAGAGTCGAATCCCGCCGGGGCACTACCCGGGCACCCGCAGCGCGGCATTCAGCTGGTCAACCACTTCCGCCCAGTCAGCATCTTCCAGGATTTCCTCCCGCAGCAACGCGGCCTGCGCGGGGGTCCAGAAAGCGGCATCCGCAAGCGCGACATCGGGGGCCAGGGGTGAATGCGCGGCCAGGAATTCACGGATCGCCCGATCGTCGGCAGGCAGGCCGAGCTGCGCAAACAACTCGGAAAAATGGTGGAAGGAATTGTCCATGGCGAGCGTACCTCCTACGGTGAAGACGCATCAATGCATCAGTGCATCAGTGCATCAGTGCATCAGTGCATTACTGTTCGACCTTGCACGCTGAAAGCGGCTCAGCCCCGCGCTATCCGCTTGGCCATGCTCCAGCGATGCACCTCCGAGGGACCATCGTAGATCCGGAAGGCGCGCATGTCGCGGAAGATGCGCGCGACAATGGTTTCGTCCGTCACCCCGCTGCCGCCAAGCACCTGCACGGAACGATCCACCACCCGCCACAGCGCCTCCGAGCAATACACCTTGGCCAGGCTGGACTCGTCGCGCCCCTTCTCGCCCCGGTCCAGCACCCAGGCGCAGTGCCAGATGGCCAGGCGCGCGGTGTGCATATCCATTTCGTTGTCGGCCAGCATGAATCCCACGCCCTCATGCTCCACCAGGGTCCGGCCAAACGCAAGGCGTTGCCGCGCATAGTCGACCGCAATGTCATGCGCGCGCCGGGCCGCCCCGAGCCAGCGCATGCAGTGCGTCAGCCGCGCCGGGGCCAGGCGCAGCTGCGCGTAGCGAAAACCTTCGCCAAGCTTGCCGAGCACGTCGCTCTCGGGGACGCGCAGGCCATCGAAACGCACCACGGCATGCCCACCCGTGAAGCACGTATCGAGCGCATCCATCTGCCGCTCGATCTCGACGCCGGCCTGGTTCATGTCCGCGAGGAACATGGTGGCGGTGCCGTCTTCCATCCGCGCCATGATGATGGCGAAGGTGGCGCCGGTGGCGCCCGTGATAAACCACTTCCTGCCCGTGATCACGAAATGATTCCCATCGCGCACCGCCGTGGTTTGCAGCATCGACGGATCGGCCCCCGCGCCTGGCGCCGGTTCGGTCATGCAAAAGCACGAGCGCGTGTGCCCAAGGATCAGGGGCTGCAGCCAGCGGGCCTTCTGCTCCGGCGTGGCGACCAGCTCCATCAGGTGGATGTTGCCTTCGTCCGGCGCATGAATGTTCATCGCCACCGGCCCCAGCGGCGAGTAGCCCGCCTCTTCAAAAACAATAGCCTTGTCCCGGTGCGACAGCCCGAGGCCTCCGGCCTCCATGCTGGCGTGGGGTGTCAGCAAGCCCGCCGCCCTTGCCTTTTCCACCAGGTCCGCGCGCAAGTCCTCGGTTGGGCCATGCGGCGTTTGCCGGGGATCGCGCTCCATCGGCATGACGTGGTCCGCGATGAACTGGCGGGTGCGTGCCTGCAGATCCTGTTGAACGGAAGTCAAACTGAAGTCCATTATCTTGCCTCGCCTTGCTTCGTCTTCTGATTGGGCCATTGCGGCCATGCAGAAGAAATTGTAGGCGAGGCAGGTGTCCCGGCGCGAGGCGTGTTGCGATGCAGGCGTGGCTATCCCTGCACGGCTAGCATTCGACTTGGCAGACGCCAAGTTGCTGGGCCATCAGCACGAGATCGGCAAACGTGCGCGCTTTCATCTTGCGCATGGCCTGCCCGCGGTGGATCTTTACCGTCACCTCGCTGATGCCGATGCGGCTGRCAATCTGCTTGTTCATCAGCCCGGATGCGGCCAGAGCCATCACCTCCGACTCCCGCGGCGTCAGCGTCTCGAAACTGCTGCGAAGCCCCTGGGCCCTGCGCATTCCCTCGCGTCGCCGGCGGTCCTTCTCGATCGCTGCCGATACCGCATCGAGCAGGTCCTGATCGCGAAACGGCTTGGCCATGAAATCTTCCGCGCCAGCCTTCATCGCTGCCACGGTCATGGCGATATCGCCGTAGCCCGTCATGAAGATGATCGGGACACAGATGCCCAGTTGCCGCAGGTGCGCCTGCAGGTCCAGTCCGCTCTGGCCGCGCAGCCTGACGTCGAGCACCAGGCAACAAGGTGCTTCCGGCAACCGGTATTCAAGCAATTCCGCGGCCGAGCCGAACAGCGCGGCACGCATGCCGACCGAGCGAAACAGGTTGCCCAGCGCACCGCGCAGCAGCGCATCGTCGTCGACGACCAGCACCAACGCTTCGTCGCAAGTCATTGTCTCGACAGGCTCCAGGCTTTGAGATGTCACGGTCAGTTTCTCCAGTCAGCTTCAAAGACGCCAGCAAGAACGCGGACAACGTCAATCGTTGTGTCGGGCTGTGCGGGGCTGTGTCGCTGTGTGGCTGCCCCGCAGGCACACTATGCTCTTGCCTTGCCGGCGTATTGTCGATTTGTGCCGGCTTTTGTCTACTGTGGCGTATTCATGCGCGCCAATATTCCATATGAATTAATCATCACCCCAGAGGATGGCAGCGCCGGCCCAAGGGGCGTAATAGCCACGGGCATGGCCGGCCGGCGCCGCCCTGGCTACGGTCGCGGCCATGGTTACGGCACCGGCAGGGTAAAGGAGAAGGCCGCGCGACGATACCGGTCAGCGGCTGATTGACCTCGTGCGCAATCGATGCCGCCAGCTCGCCAAGCGTGGCAACCCGGGAGACGTGCGCCAGTTCGGCTTGTACCCGCTGGCATTCCTGGTTCTGGCGCAGCAACTCGGCATACAGCCTGGCGTTTTCCAGCGAGGGTCGTCGCCTCATACTTTGGTGTTACCCCCGGCCACGCCAGACCTGGGCCGCGCGGGTCAGGCCTGGCCTGATAGCACGTCGGGGACGGCGCGGTCTGACCGCTCTCCCCTGCCCGCCTGGGGGGGACCCCTGACCGATGCCGACAATACCACCGTATGATTCCACTGAGCGTGACAGCGCGCTATCCTCAAAGCAAGCGATGGGGGCCTCCGACCGCTTCGTCACCGCTTCACCGCTCATGACAAAAGGGGGAACACCGTGTGATCGCTAACCCGGTGATCGCCATCGTCGACGACGATGCTGCTGTCCGACAAGCCCTGGGAAGCCTGCTCCGCTCCTTCAACATGAGCGTCGAGCTTTATGCGAGCGGGAACGATCTGCTTCAGTCAAACACCATCGAATCCATTTCCTGCCTGATCGCCGACGTGCAGATGCCGGCGATGAACGGCTTCGCACTTTGCGAACACCTCCGCGCGCGCGGGTTGGCCACGCCGGTGATCTTCATGACGGCCTTCCCCGAGGAGCACTGCCGGCAACGCGCCGAGGCGATCGGCGCTGTCTGCTTTCTCAGCAAACCGTTCATGGAAACCGACATCATCCGTTGCATCGGGAATGTGCTGGCGCGAAGCGCCAATTCCGGGCCGCGGCCAGGAGACTGAAGACGATGTCCGAAAGCGTGATGCCCCTGGCGCTCGGCATGCGCCACGAGCGGCTTGCCCTGGGCCCGGGCGGTTTCCTTGCCGCCGCGCCGGGACGCCACCCGCCCAGATCCGGCGCAGGTGCGGTCAGCTGCCGTCGGGTGCGGCCAGGTGGCGCACGACGGGCGGCGCGGCACCGCGGTGAAAGCGATGCACGCGCGTMTGGATCAGTTTGTCGTTCATGGTGTGACGCTCGTGCTGGCGCAGATGCTCCAGCCACGACTCCACCAGGAAGGTCTCGATGAAGCGTCCGGGCGCGGCCAGGTCTTCGTAGGCACCMCAGGACAGCGCACCGCTGCGGCGGCGAATCCGGCGCATCTCCTGCACGGCCTTGGCAAACGCTGCCACATCCTCGCGCGCGACCTCGTATTCCACGCAGATCATCACCGGCCCACGGTCGTGGGCTACGTCCAGCTCGCCCGGGTGCAGAAAACCGGAAGGCGCCAGGTCCAGGTCCGGCGAGATGCCCAGGCGCCACCGCAGCGCAGTGGCGCACGCAAGGGCCAGCCCCGCTGCCGCCAGCATCAGGGCAACAGGGATGCCCAGCAGCGCGGCAGTCTTGCCCCATAGCGCGCTCCCCGCGGTCATGGCGCCGAAGAACACGGTCAGGTAGACCGCCAGCGCGCGTGCCTTGACCCAGCCCGCGGCGCTGCGCTGGGCGGCCACATTGAGCGTGGACAGTACCGCGATCCACGCCAGCCCGGCAAACAGCAGTGCCGCCGCCAGCAGCCAGAAATGCCGCACATAGGCCAGCGCGAGCAAGCTCAGCGCGAACAGCAAGCTAGCCAGCACCACCATGCGATCGGCAGAGACCCGGCCGCGCAGCTTGGGGAGCACAAGGGCGCCACCGACGGCGCCCAGGCCGATGCTGGCCAGCAGCAAGCCATATCCGCCCGGGCCAAGGCCCAGTTCCCGCCGGGCCACCAGCGGGAGCAGCGCCCAGCCGGCACTGCCGAAAAGAAAGAACGCGAGCGCCCTGACCAGCACGACCCGCAGCAGGGGCGCGGCCTCCACGTACCGCAGGCCGGCACGCACCGCCGACACGAAATGCTCGGGCGGCAGGTTCCGCCGGGCGGGCTCGGCCTTCCACCGGTACAGCACCAGCGTCACGCCCAGCACCGACAACGCGTTGAGCAGAAAGACCACCGCGGGCCCGGAGAACGACAGGATCAGGCCGCCCAGCGCAGGGCCGATCGCACGGCTGATATTGATCCCCAGGGAGTTCAGCGCAATGGCCGGCGGCAAGTCCGCCTTGTCGACCAGATCTGGCACGATGGCCTGGAACGGTGGCGAGCTCATCGCCGCGCCGGTGCTCAGCAAAAACGCAGCAATCAGCAGCACATGCGCGTTGACCACGCCGGTGAGCGCAAGCACACCCAGCGTGGCCGCCACGGCCAGCGTCCAAAGCTGCGCGAGGATCAGGTACTTGCGCCGGTCGACGATATCGGCCAGCACCCCGGACGGCAAGGCGAACAGGAACATCGGCAGGCTGCCCGCTGCCTGCACCAGGGCGACCATCAGGGGATCGGGATCGAGCGACGTCATCAGCCAGCTGGCACCCACGTCGTTCATCCAGGTGCCCACGTTGGACGCCACCGTGGCGATCCACAACATCCGGAACGTGCTGTGCCGCAGCGGGCTCCACGGCGAGCCGGCAGCGGCGGCTTGAGAGTCATTCATGGCTTGGTCGCAAGTTGCTCAGGCACTGCCGGCGGCAATGCCAACGGTGGCACAGCCGCATTGTGTGGAGCACAGCGAGCGCCGTCTACCCATACCAAGGGACAGTTGCGTTGTGCCTCGGCACCGGCTAGCATCGGCGCCGACGCAGTGGCCTTGCGCCCAGCGCTTCAGGCGTGAACCCTGCGGCGCCAGTTGCCGGGAGAGACGCCGACCGATTGCGAGAACACGCGGGTGAAATGGCTTTGATCGGAGAAGCCACAAGCCATGGCCACTTCCGCCAGGGAGAGTCCTGATTCGCGCAGGAGGCCGCGCGCGCGTTCCAGGCGCTGGGCCGCCAGCCACTGATAGGGTGTCTGGCCGGTCGTATCCCGGAAGGCACGGGTGAAATGGCTACGCGACAGGTTGCAGGCGTCGGCGACGTCCGCAATGGACAGATCGCCATCGATCTTGGCGATCAGCATTTCCTTGGCCATCGCCACGCTGCGTTGCGACAGCAACCGGTTCGTCTTGGGCGTGGCGACGGATCCATGCCCATAGTGCTCGACGAGATAGGTCCCGATCGTGAAGCCCAGTTGATCGACGAACAGCTTGCTGGCCATCTCGGGGTGGCTCAGTGCCGGCGCCGCCGCCTGGGCGAGATGCGCCAGTACCTGGTCTTGCTCTCCCGCCGCGCTGCGCAGCCCCAGGATGCGCGAGCGGCCTAGTTCCGCGCTGGTGCGCTCGATAAAGGTGCGGGAAATCTCCAGCAGGATGAAATCGAAATAACCATAAAAATCGGCTTTATAGTCTTCAAAGAAATTCCGGATATAGATGGAGTTCTTTTCAAATTCGTGGGTGCTCGCGCGGCGCTCATGAAACACCCGGCGGCGATGTCCCGTGCACAGCGAAACCCCCACCAGAAAGCCACGATTCGACGCCGAAGTGATAACCTGGCTCGCCTTCTCGCCGGGCGAGCTCTTGCGGAAAAACCGGATCTCGCTGCCGGCGAGCTTCTGATCCTTGGAGAGCTTTTCCGCGGCGCACCCGAATGCGTCAAGCGATCCGTGGGATGGGAGCGGGATTGCGGCATTGGCGTTGACGGACATGATTTCACACAAGAATAAACCACCACCATGAAAACCCACGCCGCGGCAGCAGCGGCCAACCAGAATAGCAGAGCTTGGTTGCAGCTCGCGTGGAACTTTGGATGATACAGATCGAGTGACGCAAGCGCCTGTTGCCAGCTGAAAACGAAGGGCGCGCGATGCCTTCTGTATAATTCAGACTCGTTCAAGCCATTCTCCCGTATCAAGCGACGTGCCAATCACGCGGCATCGCCAGTAGTCCGACGGACTATTGAGCACATGCCGGCAAGATCGCCTCCCTGGCGCTCCGATCGACTCCCATCTCGATCGCCGCGCGGTCGTCCAACATCCTGATCGTCGCCCCCCGGTCATCGACCGTCTGACGAGCCATGGCAATCCACGCGAACCTGCGCGATTGCCGGCCCGGCAAGCCGATCAGTAAGGATCTTTCCCTTTCTATGAGCAAACTCCCCAGGTTCGTGCTGAGCCTTGTGCTGGTTGCGCTATTGCACCTGACCCCCAATGCATTCCCGGCCGCAGCCGCCGCTGCAGCCGCAGCAGCCGCCGCCGACACCACCTCGAACGCGGATGCGCCCGCCACCAAGCCCCCATCGCACGCGGATGCCGTTGCCGAGCTGAAACGCCTCCAGACCGAGCAGGACCGCATCAAGCAACTGGCGTCGTCGCCCACCAGCGGCACGCAGCTCGAAGGGCTGGATGACGCCATCCACCAGTTGGCAAGCGACGTCGACAAGCTGAGCGCTGCGCTCACGCCCCAGCGTGCGCAGTTGCAGGCACAGCTCGACGTGCTCGGGCCGCCACCCGCCGCCGGCACCACGCCGGAGGCCGCTGCCGTCGCACAGCAGCGGGCGGACCTGAACGCGCGCAAGGCCCAACTGGACAGCGGACTGAAGCAAGCGGCCGAGGTCAAGGGCAATGTCACCAACCTGACCGAGCAGATCGCCAAGCTGCAGCGCAGCCGCTTGAAGAACCAGCTCGCGCTGCGCTCGCCCAGCATTCTCAGCATGGCATTCTGGGAGCCGTTGTTCGCGCCAAGCCCGGAGGACCAGCAGCGGCTGAACGCGTTCAAAAGACAAGTCACCCCGTTGTGGGACCTGGCCTGGCAGCCCGGGCGGCAAGCCATCACCGCCCTGCTTCTGCTGCTTGCGATCAGCGTCTGGACCATCGGCCGACGGCTGCTCGAGCGGGCGCTGGCATGGTTCTGCCTGACGCGCTTGCCCGAGAGCCGGCTGCGGCGCAGCGCACTCGCGCTTGCAACGGCACTCGCGACGGTCGCGGCGACCGCCATCGCGGTACAGGTTCTGTGTTTTGCTTTCGCCCCGCACTACGAACTGCCTGCTCAGGTGCAAGACCTGATCAGCGAACTCGGCAAGCTGACGCTGACAAGCGCGCTGATCGCGGGCCTGGGACGGGCATTGCTGTGCACGCGCCATCCCTCATGGCGCGTGCCCGCGCTAGCCGACAAGGTCGCGCTGGCGATGCGTCCTTTCCCTAGCGTCCTCGCGGGCCTGCTGCTGATCGCCGGCACACTCGAGCAACTCAACCGGACCGCGGACACAAGCCTGCAGGTGACCTTGCTAGGCCGCGGCCTGGTGTCGCTTGTGGTGGTGCTGACAATCGGCGCAGCGCTGCTGCGCGCCAACCGCGTGCGCACGAAGCTCGCCGCGGCGGGCGAGCGGCCTGAAGCGCGCTCCACCTTTGCCGGCCTGATCCACGCTAGCGTCACGATGACGGTCGTCGCCTCGCTGATGGCGCTGCTGATCGGCTACATCACGTTCGCGCGCTTCCTGACCTACGAGCTTGTCTGGATCGACATCGTCCTGTGCAGCCTGTACTTGCTGACGCAACTGACCCGCGACGTCTGCGAAAGCGTGTTCAGCGCGCACCATCCAAGCGGCAAGGTCATCAAGCAGTTGTTCGGACTCGGGGACAGCCATCTCGCGCAGGCGTCGACGGTGCTGTCGGGGATCGGCACCAGCCTGCTGCTCCTGGTGGCTGTCATCGCGCTGCTGACCGGCGGCTTCGGCACCACGCCGAGCGACCTGCTCAACAGCCTGCTGACGATGCTCGGCGGCGAGCGGCTGCGCAGCCTCAACATCATGCCCGACCGCATCCTGAACGCGGTCATCGCACTCTCGGTCGGCACCTACCTGCTGCGCTCGGTGCGGCGCTGGCTGGACGCGGAACTCTTGCCGAAGCTCTGCATGGAAGCGGGCCTGCGCGCATCGCTCATCACGCTGTTCAGCAACATCGGCTATGTGCTGATCGTATTGCTGACGCTGTCGCTGCTGGGCGTCAGATGGGAAAACCTGGCCTGGATCGTCAGCGCGCTGTCCGTGGGCATTGGCTTCGGCCTGCAGGAGATCGTCAAGAACTTCGTGTCGGGGCTCATCCTGCTGACCGAGCGCCCGGTGAAGGTCGGCGACATGGTAAGCATCGGCGGCRTGGAGGGCGACATCAAGCGCATCAACGTGCGCGCGACGGAGATCCTGCTGGGCGACCGCTCGACCGTGATCGTGCCCAACTCGCAGCTGATCTCGCAGAACCTGCGCAACGTGACGATGAGCAACAGCACGCAAGGCGTCGCGACGCTGCTGCTCACCTTCCCGCTGAACATCGATCCCGAACAGGTGCGCGAACTGCTGCTCGACTCCTATCGGGAAAATGAGGCGATCCTCGACAAGCCCGCGCCATCCGTCACGTTCAGCCAGCTGGCGCCGAACGGAATCACGCTTAGCGTGACGGGCTACGTCGGCAGCCCCCGGATCGCCACCGCGACCAAGAGCGACCTGTTGTTCGAGATACTGAAGCGGCTGCGCGCGGCCGATATCTCGCTGTCGGTCCCGCAGACGTTGCGGGTGGAGAATATGGCCGCGCTTGGYGCGTAACGCGTCCGGCCCCTTACGCGGCCCGTTACGGAGTCACCAGCGCCACCGAGTCCTGCACGCCATGCGCACGCCTGGCGCCCATGGCTTGCTGCACCACATCGCCGATCATGTCCGCAGTGACCGCCGACAGCGTCCATCCCAGGTGGCCGTGGCCGGTGTTGTAGAACACGCAGGGCGCACGGCCCCGGCCCACGCGCGGCAGCATGGTAGGCATCATCGGCCGCAGGCCGGCCCAGGGCACCACGCTGCGCGTGCTGACGCCGGGGAAGCACTGGTTGACCCACTCCACCAGCGGGCGGATGCGATCGGCGCGGATGTCGCGGTTGTAGCCGTTGAACTCCGCCGTGCCCGCCACGCGGAAGCGGTCAACGCCCAGGCGGCTGGTGACCAGCTTGGTCTCGTCGTCGAGCAGGCTCACGACGGGCGCGGCCGCCTGGCTTTGCGCGTCATTCAGGTTGACGGTGATCGAATAGCCCTTGACCGGATAGATGTTGACGCGATCGCCAAGGCTGGCCGCCAGCGCCCGGCTGGCCGTGCCGGCACAGACAACCACGCCGTCGAACACGCGCGATTCGGCCTGCTGGCCATCGCTGCTGACGATGGTGACCTGCCGGCCATCGGTGCTGACCGACTGGACATCCTGGCTGTACAGGCAACGCACGCCCAGGCGGTCGATGGCCGCGGCCATGCCGCTGGTGAACTTGTGGATGTCGCCAGTGGAGTCGCTCTGGGTGAAATAACCACCGTAGTACTGCCCGGCCAGGGTCGGCTCGATGGCGCGCATTTCTTCCGGCGTGACGGCGTGGCGCTCCAGCCCGCCCTCGGCCAGCAGCTTGGACACCCTGCCGGCATGCTCGAAACCCGCCTTGTCGCGATAGATATGGAGGATGCCTTCCTTCTTCAGGTCGAAATCGATGCCTTCGGCCGCCGCCCAGGAGAACAGGTGGTCGCGCGCGGCAATTGCCAGGCGCGTGGTCTCGATGGTGTTCTTGCGGTAATGGGGAATGGCGGCGATGAACTCGGCGAACCAGGACAGCTTGTGCCAGCTCGGGCGCGGGTTGACCAGCAGCGGCGCATCGCTCTTGAGCATCCACTTGATGCCCTTGAGGATGGTGGACCAGTGTGTCCAGACTTCGGCGTTGGAAGCGGAAAGCTGGCCGCCGTTGGCGAACGAGGTTTCCATGGCGGCATAGCGGTGTTTTTCGAGCAGCGTGACCGAGAAACCGCGTTTGGCGAGCGCATAGGCAGTGGTCACGCCGGTGATGCCACCACCGATAACGGCAATTGTTTTCATCTCTATGGTTCCAGGACGTCGGATGGGAGCCTCTTGCGCGGCATGCACAAAAGACGCCCCCTCTGTCCTTGACCTGAGAGATTCACGATACGCCACTTTGGGGGTGGCGAGGATCGCTTGCTCCTTCGGTACCGCCGGCTGACGAGCGCCGGGGTTCTTCAGAGTTCAAACGTGATACCGGTCCTTTTGCCTGAGAGTTTCCGGGGCGGTTGCTCCTTCGGCGCTGCCCGGCGCTTGGCTAGGCAGTCTCTCCCGATATCACTTTGCATGCCGCCGGGTAATACCAGGTGGCATGGCTCGGAACTTTAGCACTAGTCTGACTGCCTGGGGAAGTTCCCTGCGGGTTCAGGCCGCGAATTTCAGCGGGCGGGAGCTTCCTTGCTGGTGCCGCCGGAGGCGTCGGCCACCATGTAGATCTCGTAGTCGCTGTCGTGCATCGCGGACAGCGCGAAGGTGGTGTTGCAAACCTCGGTCCACAGGCCGGCCACGATGATCTTCTTGCGGCCGTTGGCGGCCAGCGCGTCGCGCACCTTCTGGTCGTCCCACGAGTTCATCGAGGTGCGTTCCAGCGTCTGCTGGCCGGGGAATACGTCAAGCAGTTCGGGGTAGGTGTAGCCGGAGAAAGACTCGCTCTCCACCGTGGTGATGGTGGTGGGGATATTGAAGATCCTGGCCGCCTTGGCCAGCCCGACCGCGTTGTTCTTCATCGCCTGGCGGTCCATTGACTGCACGCCGAAGGCCATCTACGGCTGGTGGTCGATGAAGATCAGCTGGCTGTTTTGCGGGGTCAGGACTTCGAGCTTGGCGTTGGTCATGATTTCTCTCTCCTTGGCTACTTGGCTATTTGGCCACTTGGCTACATGGTTGAATTATTTAGAACGTCGTCTTTGGCGCCGATCCGTCCATAGGTTGAACTTTATGGCAGAGCCGGCCGTCGATGTGATGAGTTCGTCGGATAACTTGTTCAATTTTATTGATTGATATTTTGAGGCACCAGGCGATGCGCCACAGAGGCCACGCCGCGCGAGACTCACAGCCGTAGCGAACGCACAGCCGCCGCGATATCGGCAGCAGCGTTGACCACTACCTGCTGATAGCCAGCGACAACGCCGTCCACGCCACCCGGCGCGGCCAACTCCGCCCGTGTGTGGCCCACCGTCACCCTGCCATCGGGCATTCGGCGCACGGTCCAGTTGACGATGGCGCTGACGCGTTCGTCGATCTGGGCATCGATCTGCACCACTTCCGCGCTGACGCGGTAAAGCGGCTCCGCGCCGGACCTGCCATGCTGGTAGGCATCGACCGCGCCCAGGCTCGCCTGCAATCGCTGGGACAGCGCGTCCCGAAACTCATCCGGCAGCGATGCCGACCAGCGATCCTGCGCCAATAGCCTGAGCCTGCCATTGCCGTCGCTCAGGACAAGATTGACCCGGTTGACGCGCTCCGGCACGCGAACGGGTGCCACTTCGATCCACACAGGCGCCGTGGCCTGGCCGGGCGCTGGCGTGGCCGCGGGACGCGCCAGTGCCGGCAGCGACAACGTGTAGTACCGCGCCTGCGGCGAAGCACAGCCGGCCAGCACAGCAGCGGCAAAGGCGATCACCGCACCCGCGGCCAGCCGCAGCGGATTGAAGCGCCTCACCATGGTGCCTCCTGCTCCGTCTTGCCGCGCACCACGGCTTCCGGGTGCCCTTCCAGATAATCGGTCAAGGTGCGCAGCGAGATGGCGGTGCGCGTCAACTCCTGCAGCATGCGGCGCGCGTCTTGCTGCATCGGCGCGTTTGCGTCGAGCGCGCCATTGGCCACCTGCAGTGTCTGGTGCGCATCCCGCAGCACGGTGGCGACTTGCGGCATCACGTCGCCGTTGACCTGGGCCACCAGCTTGTCGGCGTTGCTCAGCATCTTGTCCAGTGACGCCATCGTGGTCCGGAGGTCCTGGCCGATCTGCTCAAACGGCACCTTGTCCAGCTTGGAAACGATGTCCCCCAACTTGGCCTGCAGTTCGTCGAATGCCCCGGGTATGGTGGGGAGCTCGGGCACGGGGGTGTCCAGGCTGAGCTTGACCGGTGGCGCGTTAGCGAAGAAATCAAACGCCACAAAGACCTGGCCCGTCAGCAGGTTGCCGGTGCGCAGCTGCGCCCGGAGGCCGCGCTTGTTCAGCACATCGGCGATGCCCCTGGCGTGGGGCTTATCCGCGAGGTCGCGCGCGGATAAGCCAATGCGGGAAGGATATAGTTCCACGATGACGGGCATGCGGAAGGCCTTCTTGTCGCGCTGGTATTCGATCCCGATGGATCGAACCTGGCCCACCGCGATACCGCGAAAGTCAACCGGAGCGCCGGGAGACAGGCCGCGCACGGACTGGTCGAAGTAGAGCACGGCCAGCGTGGGCGCAAGCTCGTCGGAGGCCTTGAAGGCGTTGGCCTGGTCGCTGGCGAGCATGAACTGGGTGTTTTCTCCTGCCACTGCTGCAGCCTTGGCATCGTCCGGCGCCTGGAAGGCAACGCCACCGAGCAACATCGTGGCAAGCGACTGCGTGTTGAGCTTGAACCCGCCCGAGTCGAGCTTGATATCGACGCCGCTGGCGTGCCAGAAGCGCGTATCCACGGTGACCATCTGGTCATAGGGCTTGTTGATGAACACCCGGACGGACAGGTCACGGCCATCGGGATTGAGCCGATAGGCCACCACCTGCCCGACCTGCACACGCCGGTAGTAGACCGGAGAGCCGATATCGAGCGAGCCAAGGTCCGCGGCGCGCAGCACGAACTGCGTGCCGGAGGCATCGGTGGTGACAACAGGCGGTGCTTCCAGCCCGGTGAAGGCGCGTCTGCGCACCGCCCACCTGCCGGCGTCCACGCCGATATAGGAGCCGGACACCAGCGTCTCCAGGCCCGAGATGCCAGAGACGGCGATCCTCGGGCGCACCACCCAGAAGCGGGTGTCCTGGCTCGAGAAACTCTCGGCGTCGCTAGTCAGCTCGATCGTCGCGACGACATGCGAGCGGTCCGGCGCCAGCCGCAGTGACTTGACGAGGCCGATATCCACGGCCTTATAGCGCACCGGGGTCTTGCCGGGGATGAGTCCGTCGGCCGAGCGGAAGCTCACCGTGACCGTTGGGCCGCGCTCGGCCAAGGTGTGGATCAGCAACCACAGCGAGATCACGGCAGCGGCAATGGGGACCAGCCAGACGAGCGAGGGTATCCAGCGCCCCCGCTGCCGGCGTTCCGGCCCGGGCATCGGCGGCTGTGGTGGCGGCAGCAAGGTGGAAGAAGGCAGAAGCGGCACGGATGCCTCAGGATCGGACATGACTTGCATCCAGCGAATCCCACAGCAGGCGTGGGTCGAAACTTAGTGAAGCCATCATCGTGAGCACTACCACGGAGCCGAAGGCAATCGCCCCGCCGCCCGGAACAATGGTCGCCAGCGTGCCGGCCCGTACCAGCGAAGCCAATAGCGCGACCACGAAGATGTCGAGCATCGACCAGCGTCCAATCAGCTCAACCAGGCCATGGAGGCGGGTCTGCTGGTGGATGCGCCAGCCTGAGCCCAATTGCACGGTGATCAGCAACAGGGTAAGGATCGCCAGCTTCAAGAGYGGCACGACGATGCTCGCAATCAGTACGATGATGGCGAGCAGCCTGGCGCCCGACATCCACAGATAGATGACGCCGGAGAAGATGGTGTCGCGCTGCGTGCCGAAGATGGATTGCGTCACCATCACCGGCAGCAGGTTGGCAGGGATATAGAGCATGTAGGCCGCCAGCAGGAAGGCCCAGGCGCGGGTCAGGCTCTGCGGCTTGCGATGGTGCAAGATGGCGCCGCAGCGCGGGCAGGGTTCGCCCGCCAGATCGCGCGGGCTGAGCGCGGCGCAGGCGTGGCAGGACAGCAGGCCCAGCGAGGCCGCGGTCGTAGCGGTCGTAGCGGTCGTGATTGTCATCGTGGCGTTTGCTCCCCCGGGTACCGCCAGAGGTCGCGCGGGTCGAAACAGAGCATCACGGCGAGCACGATCATCAGCCCAGCGAGCGACCACAGCGCAACGCCCGGCAGCACCTGGGCAATGGTCGAGAGCTTCGCCAGTGTGACCAGCACGCCGATCATGAAGACTTCGAGCATGCCCCACGGCCTGGCCTGCTGGATGGCGCGGACGAGACGACCGAATCCCGGCGGCACCCGGCGCCGGGCCATCGGGGCCAGCAGGTAGAGCAGCATCAGCATCTCGGCCAAAGGAAACAGGATGGTGGTAGCGAACACCAGGATCGCCACCGGCACCATCTGGCCGGTCGAGAGGGCCTGTATCGCGCCCCACAGCGAGGTCTGCGAGCGCACGCCCTTGAGATCCATCTCGACGATGGGACAGGCGCCCGAGAGAATGAAAAGAACCAGTGCGGTCACCACCAGCGGCAGCTGGCGGTGATAGGCGCGCTGACTCTGGCGATACAACAGACCGCCGCAACGTCGGCACAGTGCGCGTTCGCCCTCGGCGAGACCAGCTCGCTGATGGACAGCGTCACAGTATTTGCAGGCGACCAGGTGCGCGAGGCTCGCTGGGCGAGCCGACACGTCTTGCTTTGTAAACGGGGGCATTGCAGTAGCTCGCAGGCGCAAGGCAGACTCGCGCATGGCAAAGAGAAGCGGCATGTGTTGTGCTCAACTACGCGGATCACGGCATTGCCAGCCACTGCGCCATCCGGCCAGCTATCCAGCCGCAGCCAATGCAAAGCGCCACCCATGCGACGACAATGGCGGCACAACTCCTGAGGTCCATGACTCAGCTCCGGCGGATGCCGCTTGCTGCCCGGCTTAAAGCCAGCCGGCAAGCGTGACGCGTGGCGGCGACGTGGTCACCGGAGTTGTTCCACGAGCGCGTCCGCGCCTTTGTCGATGCCGGTCTTGGACGCAGTCAATGCGCCGAAATTGGCGACAACGTTCATGGCATTCGGGTATTGCTTGGTGATGTACGCCTTGAGAAGCCGATTGCTCTGCGCATCGAAGATCTCGACGGCGTAGATGACATAGCCCGTCATCGCGCCCTCTCGCCCCCGGATTGCCTGCACCCCGTTGTAGAGCCCGCCAGCAATGTCGAAGCGCAACAACGGCCCGAGGACTGGGGTAGTGGCGCTCGCACCGGTCAATGTCAGCTTCAGGCGCAACGTGTCCCGGGCCGGGCTGTTCACGATCGCGAAGCGCGTTTTCAGTTTCTCGGAAAATTGYGATTGCATGTAGCTCGCGAGCGCGGCTTTATCGTCAGCAGACATATCGTCGAACTGATGGTCGCGGCCTTTGTAGATTTCAACCGGGTCAACGATGACCGACGTGTATTTCCGCCAGTCCACCGCCGTCGCATAGCTATACGGCATGCGCTCGGCTTCCTCTTTGGCGTTGGTTGTCAGCACGGTTGACGATGAAATGCCGGAATAGGCCACGGGCTTTGTGCTCGCGCAACCCGTCATGACCACGGCAAATAGTGCGATCAGCAGGAGTCGGTTCGTTGTATTGGAGGCGAGCATTTGAAATCCCTTCATTGATTTGCCGACGGACCACGTTCGCTATGGAATGCGAGGTCAGAGGCCATTTAGTGGATGCGCCATGCTTGTGAATCCAAGCGATGGTCGACTCTGGTTCTGTTTCCTGAACTGTGAAGCAGCCCCTCCCCGCTGCAGACAGGCGCACGCATCCACAGCGCCAGAAAGCGCCGGTGTTTAGCGTGATCCACGGAAGTGCAGGACTGTGACGTAGCGAGAGCTGCCTTGCGACGCAGTATAGCGTCTCGCAATCAATTTGCAAACAATACAGTCGGTTTGTTTTTTTGGAGCCAACAGGTGACCGAAGACAAGCCAGGGAGGGAGGTCGGGGATGGCCTGGTATGGCCACCTCAAGTTCGGCGACCGCCCGCTTTACCTGGTGGTGCTGGTGAGTTGGCTAATCGCCCTGGCCGAGTACTGCTTCGCGGTTCCCGCCAACAGGATCGGTCACGCCATCTACAGCGCTGCAGAACTCAAGACGATGCAAGAGGTCATTACGCTGGTTGTCTTTGCCGTCTTTTCCGTGGTCTATCTCGGCGAGCGGCTCACACTCAACCATCTGCTGGGCTTTGGCTTCATCTGCTTGGGTGCCTTCTTCGTTTTCAAAGGCCCATTGCACTAGGAAACGATGATGGCAATGCTTTTCATGCCCTCGACGCACGCCAGCTCGCGGAGGTGGCTTTCTGGCCTGAACCTCTTCCTGGCCGACGTCCGTGACGGACTGGGGCCGTTCCTCGGCGTGCTTCTGGCCGGCCGCGGCTGGCGAGCCGATGACATCGGCTACGTCATGGCTGCGGGCGGCATTGCAGGCGTGCTGGCGACCACGCCAATGGGTGCATGGGTCGATGCGTCACGCCACAAGCGACTGCTTCTGGCGGGCAGCACCATCGTGCTCATTCTCGCCACGATGGTCTTGTGGAAGGTACCTTCGTTCGGCATTGCTGTCGCTTCGCAAATCGTCACGGCCGTTGCTGGTGCATTGATGGGTACCRCCGTCATGGCATGACCCTGGGCATCGTCGGCCAGAAAGACGTGCCCCGGCAGTTGGGCATCAACGAGGCCTGGAACCATGCCGGCAATGTGGCCGCGGCAGCAGTGGCCGGGCTCGCGGGCTACCGCTGGGGGCTCTCCGCCGTGCTCGTTCTGATGATGCTGATGGCGTGCGCGGCACTCGCCTGTCTGTGGAAGATTCGACCGCAGGATATCGACCACGAACTGGCCCGTGGCGGTGAGTCCGGTCCAAACTCTTCTGCGCGAGACAACGTTCCGCCCCCCCTTTGCTACGGGCCCTGCTGGATTCGCGCGACTTGCGCCTGCTTGCAGTCACGATGCTGTTGTTCCACTTGGGCAATGCTGCGATGCTGCCTTTGTTCGCGCAAGCGGCCGTCGCTCGCGGACTGGCCGACCCGAGCGTCTTTACGGCAACGACCATCGTCGTGGCCCAACTGGTCATGATTCCCGTGGCGCTATTGGCTGGGCGGTATGCCAACCGTCACGGATATTGGTCGCTGATCATGGCAGCTATGCTGGCTCTGCCGCTGCGCGGCCTGATTGCCGCAGGTTGGGAATCACCCTGGGCACTGATTCCAGTGCAAGTCCTCGATGGGATCGGGGCGGGCCTGCTGGGCGTCGCGTTGCCAGGACTCGTGGCTCGTATCCTGCAATGCACTGGGCACGTCAATGCAGGCCTTGGCGCCGTGATGGCGATCCAGGGGCTGGGCGCAGCAATGAGTTCCGCGCTCGCTGGTTGGGTCGCGCATCATTTTGGCTATAGCGCCGCTTTTGTCGCTCTGAGCATCATCGCTGCCATTGGACTCGTCGTTTACCGCTTCAGCATGTCATCGCGGCTGTGCCGAAATGGTCTCGGGATCGCGCCCTGATCACGCGTCCGATCGGACGATAGCTTCCGGCTTCGAAACGATCAAGCTGGACGTGGATCAGGTTGAGGTACGGCAAGCTACAACGACCAAGCACGTGCAAGAGCGCTTCGCGAAGCCTCAACGACAGAATCCTCACGGCGACTGTGCAAGCAAATGAATGTGAGTACACAGTCGAGTTTCGCTTGATCGGCAACGACTAGTCCGTGCTCCTGTTGTTCACGCATGGCAATCGAGTCACGCATGAGTGACAACCCGATACCGGACTTGACCAAGTCAATCATGGACGCCTCCTGATCGACCATGGCGACCCGCGCAGGCTCTACGCCGGTCATGGAACCCGGGCCGAAGACCGATGCGAGCAAGCGATGATGGACTGATTGTGGCGGCGTCTTCAGCCACGGAAGGCCAGCTAGTCCGCGCCAGTCCTGGCCATGTATCTTGGCTGCCCAGTTACGCGGTCCTACGACGAGATAGGAAAACTGCAACAAGGGTTGCTGCCAGACATGGCTACAAAATCGAAGGCGCCAAGACGCTGAATCATCTGACTGCCAGTCTTTGGGGCAAAGCGAAGATCGGGCTGGAATATGTGGCGCGGCGTAGTGGCCCCATGAGCATGGCACCTTCACAGCTAGGCGTATTCACCTCGAGCTCGCCAGACCAAATCTGGCCCAACATTCAGTTCCACGTACAGCCGCTCTCTCTGGAAGCATTCGGTGAACCGCTGCATGCGTTCCCTGCGTTCACAGCAAGCGTTTGCAATCTCAATCCGACAAGCCGGGGAACCGTGAAGCTCAAGAGCCCCGACTTCAAGGTGGCACCGGCGATTTCGCCAAACTATCTCACAACAGAGACCGACAGGAAGGTTGCAGCCGACTCTATCAGGGTCGCAAGGAACATCGCCTCTCAGGACGCACTGCGGCGGTACTCCCCTATAGAGTGGAAACCTGGAAGCCAATTCCAGACGGACGACGACCTCGCCCGCCTGGCCGGCGACATAGCAACGACGATCTTCCATCCCGTCGGGACGACCAAGATGGGCGATGACAAGGACCGAATGGCGGTTCTCGATTCACGGATGCGGGTCCGCGGAGTGGAAGGCCTAAGAGTCGTGGATGCTGGCGCAATGCCAACGATCACCAGCGGCAATACGAATAGCCCAACCTTGATGATGGCAGAAAGAGCTGCTGGATGGATTCGTGACGCAGCCTAGCGCCTAAAACGGTTTCCCCGTTGTCGATTTGCATCCAAACCTGACCCAGGCAAGGCTGGTTTTTGCATCGAATGTCGACCCACGTATGGAACACTGTTCTGCCCGGGAACGGGCGGGCGTTCGGAGTGATCGGCGTGGCCATACCAAGAGCGGCGCTTGATCATTTCAAGGCGCTCGCCTGAATTGAACCGTATTTCCGAACCGTAGGCAGGGAGTTGATCCACCGATGACAAAAATTTCTCTGAAGCCCCTTTTTGTAGGCACCGGCCTGACGGTGATGCTGGCCACGGCGCCGGTCGCTGCGCAGGCGCAGTCCTATCCCGACCGTCCGATCAAGCTGGTCGTGCCGTTTGCCGCCGGCGGCGCCACAGACGTGCTGGGCCGACTGCTTGCGGCGGGCCTCTCGCAAAAGCTTGGCCAGGCCGTCGTGGTCGAGAACAAGCCCGGTGCCAGCACGGCGATCGGCGCCACCCAGGTGGCTAAGGCTGCGCCAGACGGCTACACGCTGCTGCTTGGCTCGAGCACCACGCTCACACTGAACCCGACGATTCGTCAAAACCTGAACTACGACCCGGCCAAGAGCTTCACGCCGCTTGGGATGATCGCCGACTTGAGCCTGGTGCTGCTGGTCAACGCCGAGATTCCGGTGACCTCGCTCAAGGACTTGGTGATCCAGACCAAGGCTCAGCCTGACAAGTTCTACTATGGCTCGTTCGGTACCGGCTCCTCAGTGCATTTCGGCGGCGAGATGCTCAAGTCGGCCACCGGCGTTCATATGGTTCACGTACCGTTTAACGGAAGCGCGCAAAGCCTGACCGCGCTGGCCGGCGGTCAGGTTCAGGTTGCGGTCGATAGCGTGGTCGCCAGCCTGCCACTGATCAAGGATCACAAGATCAAGCCGGTAGCGGTGCTGTCAGCGCAGCGGCAGCCCGCGCTGCCCCAGGTACCCACAGTGGCCGAGAGCGGCTATCCGTGCTTCCAGATGGGGTCGTGGTTCGCGCTGCTGGCGCCCGCCGGACTTGCGGCACCGGTGCAGGAGAAGCTAGAGAAGGCCCTGGCGGAAGTTGCGACGGCGCCCGCGATCAAAAGCCGGATGCTTGAACTCGGCCTGACGCCCGCCTACGGCAACGGCGTGGCGGTCAAGGCGCGCGCCGAGAAGGAACTTCCTGAGATGCGGGCGCTGGCGGCACGGGCCAATATTCGCGCCGAGTAAAGGGGGGAGCCGCAACGGGGATTTATCGCGCTGCAGATGGGCGAGCCCGCGCCGACGCCTGCGAAGCTTTCGGCAGGGGCACGTCCGACGATCAAGGCGCATAGGGGACGCATCCGGCCACGCAAATGAACATGGCAGCAGGGTCTACCGCTATCCCCCCGAAGCACCGAAATGCACGCGAAGGGCCAGGTAGCCAGCGGATATCGCCAGGGTCACGAGTGTGACCGGGACACCCACTGTCGCATGGCGACGCCAATCGATTCGGATGTTGCGCCTGGCCGCGGCATCCACGACGATGATGTTCGCGATGCTACCGACAATGAACAGGTTGCCGGACAGCGAACTGACCAAGGCAAGGAGCGGTCCAGACATCTCGTGATGCGCCAGCGGCAGTAGCAGCATCACGGCCGGCACATTCGATACGAGGTTCGACAGAACAAAGGTGGCCCCGAATAGCGGCGCAAGCTGGTCGAGGTGAAGACCGGCAGCGGCGAGGTCGGCGATGACGGCGGCGGTGACGCCGGATTGCTGTAGCGCATGATTGACGACGAAGAGCGCCATGAACAGGATCAGGAGTTCCCAGTCGACGAGGCCGAGTGTGCGCGCGGAATGCATTTTGCGGCTCATCAACAACACGCCCGCGCCGATGAGCGCCACGTGCTCGCGCGGCCAGGGCCCGACAAGGAAGGCCACCAGTAGCACTGCCGCAACTGCGAGGCCCTTGGTGGTCTGCCAGCGGTCCAGCGGCACTTCGTCGGTACGCCGTGCCGCCTCATCGACCGCTCCCGCAACGCTTGCGGGAGCCGACCAGCGACCCTTTACCTGCCAGGTGATCAATACCCATGTTGCCAACAGACCAAAGGTGACTGGCACCATCGCCTCGCCAACATAGGCGAAAAACGGCATGCGCAACGTCTGGCCGATCAGCATGTTCTGTGGGTTCCCGATCAATGTGGCGGCGGAGCCAATATTGGAGGCACAGGCAAGCGCCAGCAGATAGGGCATTGGATCGAGGCGCCGCCGTTGGCAGGCATCGATCAACACTGGGGCGACGGCCAGGCAGACGATGTCGTTGCTGAAGATGGCCGACAGCGCCGCGACGCCAAAGATGAGCGCCCCGAGCAGGCCGGGCGGGCTGAATGACAATGAGACGAACCGGTGCGTAACCCAGTCGTAGAAGCCACCCAGCCGCATCTGCGCTGACACCACCATGAAGGAGAACAGCAGGATCACGGTCGGCAGATGGATGGAGCCCGCTGCCTCTTCCAGACTCACGGCATCGACGCTGATCAAGGCAATCGCACCAAGCAGTGCCACGCCCGTCCGGTCCAGTTGCAGGAATGGGAGCCCACCGAGAATCATCCCCAGGTAGACGACGAGAAAGATGGTGACGATGGTGGCAGTCATTTGGTTGCGCGGGTCAGCCCCGTTGAAGTGGATCCAGTGCTCGATGTTGGCTTAGACGCCGGCGAGCGCGGACTACTTTTTTTGCCGGGGCTTGGCCTTGGCCTCTGGCTTTGGCTTTGGCTTGTCCTTGGGTTGCGTTGACCAGGCCTGGCTGTCGAGCAGCCGGTCGAACAAGCGGTCGCGCTCCTCTGGCGCAAGCGGGCAGAGCCCCAGCATCTTTGCGAGCACCATCCCCTGGGCAGCCTGCCAGCGCAGGAGCGCCAGATCGGGATCCTCCGCCTCCTCCTTGATGCGCACCACCTTCTCGGCCGTCTTCTGCCTGACCGCAGACAGCAGCTCGGGATTCTCGGCAATGGAGCCGAGGATGGCAAAGACCAGCGACTGTGGATGGGAGACGGATTCGCGAAACGCCAGGATCTGCTCCGACAGCTGGGCCTCGGGATTCCCGGCGCCAGCAGTGGCCAGGTAGTCCTTCGCGAACTTGTCGAAGTACTCGATCTGCTGGTCCAGCAGCGCCTCCACCACGGCCGCTTTCGTGCGGAACTGGTGCATCACCCGCCCCTTGCTGATCCCGCCCTCTTGCGCGATGGCATCGATTGTGAGCCGGCCAGGGCCCTCGCGCGCGAGGATGGCGATTGCCGCGTCAAGGATGATCTGGCGGGACCGCTCCGACCGTACCGTGTTCTCCATTGTCTATCTCCACAGCGGGGGCTTGTCCCGCCTAACCAACTCTCCAACATAACCGGAATCCCGGCCAAAAACAATATTTATATATTGTTTGCAGCGGTGCCTCGCGAGGAAGCGGCCGTTCAGCACATGCATGCCAAGGTGGACGGCGTCGGCAAGGAAGGGAAAGCGCACGATGCGGCGGAGAAGGCTGCGAGAAAGCTCGCCACGCGTTCCCCTCCAACTCGGTTAGTCAATCACCGAAAACGAGAGTGGGAAGCAACTGAAATCGGGATGGTCAACTTGGCTTTTGCGACACCCAAGTAGTAATCTTCATTACTGGCCGCTGCATATGTGACATGGGCAAATGCCCGACTGCTCGATGGCGGCTTGCATTGCGATGGCGGAATATCCAAATGAAGCCCCCCCATCGCGAAGCACGCCCCATGCCGGCAGCGTCTAATCAGTCCGGCCACGCATCTTCGCGAATTGGGGGCGATACGGTCAGCCCACGATACGACTTGAGGAGCCGGTCCAATGGGAAGCACCAACGCAGTTGCGGTGGCGGCAGTCGCCTTCGTGGGCAGCCACTTTCTCTTGTCCCATCCGCTGCGCAGGGGGTTGGTCCGCACGCTTGGCGAAGCAGGGTTCCAGGGCGTCTATTCGCTGGTTGCGGTCTTGACGCTCGGCTGGCTGATCCTGGCATACCGAAAGGCGCCCCTGACGGCACCACTATGGCCGGTAGGGAACGGCCTCTGGGCGGTGATGACCGCACTCATGCTGATCGCGTCGGTCCTCCTGATGGGTTCGCTGATCCGCAACCCGGCGCTTCCCACCGGCGGTCGGCTCGGCGCGTTCCCGGAAGCGGCGCGCGGCGTGTTCGCGGTGACGCGCCACCCAATGATGTGGTCGTTCGCCCTTTGGGGGCTGTGCCACATCGCGGTGTTCCCGGTGGCCAAGAACATCATAGTCGCCGCGGCCATGGTCATCCTCGCGCTCGTCGGCGCCGCGCTGCAGGACCGGAAGAAGGAGCAGCTCCAGCCCGATCTCTGGCCCGCATGGGAGTCGAAGACGAGTTATCTGCCGTTCGCGGCGATCGCCGCTGGCCGTGCGCGGCTCGGCGGGTTCGGCTTGCACGCGCTTTTGGGCGGCCTCGTCGTCTGGCTCGCAGCAACTTGGGCTCATCTCCCCCTCGCCGGTTGGGCCGCGGGCATCTGGCGCTGGCTGTAGCAGCGGCGGCAAGCAACCGGGCCATGATCCATCCGTCCGAGTTCACCCCGGCTACAAGCGCACTCCTGATAAAGCTGCTGAGCGAAACGTTTGCACAAAATCAGGTTGCCGTCGTAACGGGTGACGCTGCTGCGGGGCGGGATTTCGCTGCGTTACCGCGGATTTCAGACGCCAGCGCGCTTTCCCCGTATCGACTGACGCATTTAATGATGAAGTAGTKACAGGTTTAATTTGTTCCACGCTTGTCAGGCGCCCAGGTACGCCCGCATCAGCGCCTCGAACCACTCCACGAATACCGCCAGCCCATGTTTCTGGTCGACACAGCAGACTCCGAAGCCAGGAGGACCCCGCCTGGCAAAGTGCAATTAGTGTGGCAGGCTAGCATGGCCGCCCGTACCACGGCTCCGGTCTTATTGGTGGCGTTCAACTTGCGCACTGCGTTCTTGATATGAAAGTTGACCGTATCCACCGATAATTGAGCCATCTACATCCATCGCCCAACCTTTTCTTTCAGGCTAGACAGGCCTTCAAAAGGTACCAGAAATGCGACGCAATCGCGGAGGTCAAGGCACTTGCCGCGGACGTGCCAAGGAGAGGGCCGCGCGGGGAGGACGAGCGACGGGGCATGATCCCCCTGCGCGCTCTATTTACTGCAGCTCGATCTTCGCGATCGCCGCCAGCCGCTTCCAGCGCGCTATTTCGTCCTTCTGGTAATCGCGCAGCTCTGCCGGCGTGGACAGGATCAGCGAGGTGGACTGGCGCTGGTAATACTCCTTGACGTCGTCGGCGGCGCCGGCCTGGGCAAACAGTTCGCCAAGGCGTTGTGCGATGGGCGCGGGTGTCTTGGCGGAGACCGCTGCCGCCACCCAGTTGTAGGCCAGGAAGTCCGGCACGCCGGCTTCGGCCACGCTCGGCACGCCCGGCAGCAGCGGCGAGCGCTGAGGCGCGGTGTAGGCCAGCGCGCGTACCTTGCCGCCCTTGACCAGCTCAATCGCGCCGCTGGCATCCACCACGGCGAAGTCCACGTTGGCGGCCATCACGCCGTTGATCGCGTCGCCCGCGCCCTTGTAAGGCACGGCAGTGGTCTTCATGCGGCTTTGCTCGTTCAGCCATTCGCTGTAAAGCGTGTACGACACCGAGCCGGTGCCGTAGTTGAGCGCGCCGGGCCGCTTGCGCGCGTCCTCCACCAGCGCCTTGAGCGTGTGGTACGGCGAACTGGCGGGCACGATGATCAGGCATGGCCCACGCGACAGCAGCGTGATGGGCGTGAAGTCGGTCAGTGGATCGTAAGGTAGCTTGCGGAAGGTGGCGGCATTGGTGGACAGCGTGGAGTTGCTGCCGATAAACACCGTGTATCCGTCGGCCTGCGCGCTGAGCAGCGTCTGCACGCCGATAAAGCCATTGCCGCCCGGCTTGTTCTCCACCACCACGCCCTGCCCCGTCAGCTCGCCGATCTTCTTGGCGAACATGCGGGCGGTCATGTCGGTACCGCTGCCGGATGGGAACGGCACGATAAAGCGGATCGGCCGGGTGGGAAATGCCTGCGGCTGCGCCAGCGCGGCGAAAGGCGCGCCTGCCAGGCTAGCTGCGAGGGCGGTGCCGGCCAGGATAGCGAAGCGGCGCCGGGAACAGTTCACGGTTGGGGTCATGTTGTCTCCTTGGTCTTCCGCCTGGCAGTGGGGTCCGCCAGTGCGGGTGCGTCAGTGGTTCAGTGGTTCAGTGGTTCAGTGGTTCAGTGGTTCAGTGGTTCAGTGGTTCAGTGGTTCAGTGGTTCGCTTTTGCGGCGGGCTAACGCCTGAGGCCGAGCAGATCCCGCGCGATAACCCATCGGTGCACTTCGGACGGGCCTTCGTAGATGCGCATCAAGCGCGTCTCGTTGGCCATCTGCTGCAACGGCATTTCCTTGGTCATGCCCATCGCGCCAAAGGCTTGCATCGCGTGGTCGATCACGTCCCAAGCCATCTCGGTGGCGAATACCTTGATCATCGAGACCTGCGTACGCGCCTCGTCGCCGGCGTCAATGCGTGCCGCGGCCTCGTAAGTCATCAGACGGCAAGCGTGGATGCGGGTGGCGGCATCGGCCACCCACCACTGGATTGCCTGCCGGTCCGCCAGCGCGGCGCCGAAGGTGCGGCGCTGCGGCGCGTACTCGCACAGCATGTCAAGCGCACGCTGGGYGCGGCCAATGCACCAGGCCGCCATCTGCACGCGCCGGCTGGACAGCCGTGCCTGCATCGGCGCGAAGCCCTGGCCTTCCACGCCGAGCAGCTGCGTGTGCGCAACGCGGCAGTCTTCCAGCACCACCTCGTAGGTGGAGGCGCCGCCGATCATGGGGATGCGCCGTTCTACCTTGAAGCCGGGCGTGCCCCGGTCGACCAGAAAGGCGGAGATGCCGCCGCGGGCGCCGCGCGTCTTGTCGGTCACGGCCATCACGATGGTCCAGTCGGCGCGGGCGGCGCGGCTGATCCAGATCTTGCGGCCGTTGAGCACCCAGTCGTCGCCGTTGCGCTCGGCACGGGTGGTCATCATGGCCGGGTCGCCGCCGGCGCCAGGCTCGGAAATAGCGATGGCGGAAATGGTCTCGCCGCGCGCGTAGGGTTCCAGGTAGCGCGCACGCTGGGCCGCGTCGGCGGTCTTGAGCAGCATGCGCAGGTTCGGTGAATCGGGCGGCAGGTCGTAGGGTGTGACGGTCTTGCCTAGTTCCTCGTTGACGCCGACCATGGCCACCACCGGCAGGTCGGCGCCGCCCATCTCGGCCGGCGCATCCAGGCCCCACAGGCCTAGCTCGCGCGAGAGCCCGTCCAGCTTGTCCTGCTCCTGCGGCAGCAGCGTGAGCTGGCCGCCCTCTGCCTCGCGGGCCAGCACGCCCGCTTCGAGCGGGATCAACTGCTCGCGCACGAAGCGCGCCACCAGGTCCTTGAGCATCTGGTGTTCTTCATCCAGTACGAAGTTCATGCAATGTCTCCTTTATTGTTTGCGTGCCGCTTCAGCCGGCGTCCCGGCCGCGTGTCAGCTGGGCGATGTCTTCAGGGGCTAGCCCGGCTTCGCGCAACACTTCATCGGTGTGCTCGCCCAGCGTGGGCGCGTGGCGGCGCAGCGACAGCGGCGTGGCGGAGAAGCGCGTCGTGGGCCGCATCTCGCGCAACGGGCCCTCGGTGGGATGCTCGGTCTGCTGGAACAGCCCGACCGCTTCCAGGTGTGGATGCGTCGGCAATTCGTCTGGCGTATAGATTGGCGTGGCGGGGATATCCAGCGTCTCGAACAGCGCCATCCACTCCTTTGTGGTACGGGTCGGGGTGATCTCCGCGAGGTGCTGGTACAGCGCGCGGATATGGACGTTGCGCTGCGCGCGGCTGGCGATGTTGTACTTGTCACCCAGGTCGTCGCGGCCCACGGCGTGGAAAAAGGCTTTCCAGTGACGGTCCGTGTACGGTAGCGCGCAGATCCAGCCGTCCGCGGTCTGCGCTGGCCGCCGTCCGCCCTGCAGCAGGCGCGCATAGCCGGCCGCGCCGGTGGCGGGCYCGAAGGTCAACCCCGCCAGGTGCTCGGCCATCACGAAGCTGGCCATGGTTTCCAGCATTGGTACCTCCACCGCTTGCCCGCTGCCGTGGCGCTCGCGGTACAGCAGTGCTGCCATCACCGCGTTGGCCAGCGCCATCCCGGTGGTCTTGTCGGCGATCAGGCTGGGCACATACTCCGGCCGGCTGCCAGCAACCGCGCSCAGCGACACCAGCCCGCAAGCGGCCTGGATGATGTCGTCGAAGGCCGGCTTGTCGCGGTGCGGGCCGTCCTGGCCAAAGCCGGTGGCCACGCAGTAGACGATGCGCGGGTTCAACGCTGCCACCGCGGCGTAGCCAAAGCCCAGCCGCTCCATGGCGGCCACGCGCATATTGTGGATCAGCACATCGGCGCCAGCGATCAGGCGCCGCAGCGCCGCAGCGCCCGCAGGCGTTTTCAGGTCCAGCACCACCGAACGCTTGTTGCGGTTGAGCGCCAGGTAGATTGAACTCATGCCGGCGTTGCGCGATACGCCGTTGGCGCGCATGAGGTCGCCTTCCGGCCCTTCGATCTTGATGACGTCCGCGCCAAGGTCGGCCAGCGATTGCGTGGCCAGGGGGCCCAGCACTACGGAAGTCAGGTCGAGTACGCGAATTCCCTCGAGCGGGCCGGCGCAGACGGGTTTCTGATGTTGCATGCGGCCCCCTCAGCGGCGCTGGAAGACGGGCGCGCGGCGCTCGGCCATCGMCGCCACGCCTTCGCGGAAATCCGCGGTGGCGAACTGCACGCGCTGGATGGCCAGCTCACGCTGGTTGGCCGCCACGATGCAGTCGGCCAGCCCCAGGCGCAGCGTCTCGCGTGTGCTTTCCACGGCCAGCGGCGCCGAGGCCGCGATATCGTGCGCGAGCGCCAGCGCGCGGGCACGCACCTCGGCCTGCGCCACCAGTTCGTCGGCCAAACCGATGCGCACCGCTTCCTCGCCGTCGATACGCCTGCCCGTGTACAACAGCAGCGCGGCCTGCTGCTCGCCGACCAGGCGCGGTAGCGTCACGCTCATGCCAAAGCCGGGATGGAAACCGAGCCGGTTGAAGCTGGCGCTGAAGCGCGCTTCACGGCATGTGACGCGGAAATCCGCCACCAGCGCCAGGCCCAGCCCCGCGCCGATCGCGGCACCCGCAACAGCCGCCACGATGGGCTTGCGGTTGCGGTACAGCTTCATGGCCTGTGCGTAGAAGGCCGATGGGTCGCGCGAGACGCTGCCCTGATCGGCGCCGCTGAAATCGGCCCCGGCGCAGAAAGCGCCCACGCCGGATGACAGCACAATGGCGCGGCAGTTGTCGTCCTCGTCAAGTTGCAGCAGCGCTTCAGCCAGCCGGCGCATCACATCGGCGTCGACAAAATTGTGGGGCGGGCGGGAGATCTCGATCTGCGCAACATGCTGGTCGCGTGTMAGGACGATTTCGGGGCTGGATGCCGAGGTCATGGCGAAGGGCTCCGGGTAGTGGAAAGGCACCCAGTATTCGCCGATGCGGATTCCCGCGCTACACTACAATTTCGAATACCGAAATTACTTGCAGCACGCCGACGCTGGATTGGCGGGCCTGCGGCCAACGACATGCCTGATCCGCAACCCTATTCCGCCCCCGCTTCCGACCCGGATTCCCCCGTCAAATCGCCCTCGAGCCGCGAACTCACGCACAGCACCGGCCAGTTCACGCGCCAGACCGGAGGCAGTCAGTCGCTCGAGCGTGGCCTGCTGCTGCTGCGCGCGTTCCGCGTCGGCTCTTCCAGCCTGACCAATGCGGACCTGGCTGCGCGCACCGGCCTGCCGCGCCCCACCGTCAGCCGCCTCACGCGCTCGCTGGTGGACAGCGGCTTCCTGTGCTACGACGCCACCGAGCGCGCCTATCGGCTGGCGGCCGTGGTGGTGAGCCTGGCGGACGCCTTCCACCACGCCACCACGGTGCCCGATATCGCCCTGCCGCTGATGCGCGAGATCGCCGAGGCGGAAAAGGTCAATGTCGGCCTGGCCGTGCCCGACCAGACCGCCATGGTCTACCTGGCCGCGGTGCGCCACAGCCGCGACAGCGTATCGCGCACCCGGCGCGTAGCGCCCGGCACGCGCGTTCCCATGGAACTGACCTCGATCGGCATGGCGTGGCTGGCCGCGGTGCCGGCCGGCGTGCGCGACCATTTCCTCGCACGGATCGCGGAGAAGGCTGGCGGCGAATGGCCGGCCTTGCACAAGGAATTGTCGCGTGGCATTGCCCAGTCCCAGGCGCAAGGCTATTGCACCGCCAACTACCAGCCGGGTCACCTGACCGCCGTGGGCGCGGCGTTCCGCGGGCCGGACCACCAGTGGTATGGACTCAATATCAGCTTCCCGCACAAGCCCAGCGAAAAGCCGCGTGATGTGGCGCGCTATGCGCCGCTGCTGCTCGGTCTGATCGAGAAGATCAGCGTGTCATGCGGGATGGAGGACGGCGTGGAGTCAGCATGACGGCCCGCGGCTAGCGCGGGGCCGGCATGGCGCAGCGAGGCGGGAATCCGGGGTGCGCGATGGCTTCCGGTCTGGCCTGCCGTTTGCCAAGCGGCAGATCAGGCAAGCCCGAACGTAAGCCCGAGCGTAAGCGTCCCGCAAGGCACCCTTACAAACCAACGTGATGGACCCAGCCGGCAGGGCCAGCGGCCTGGTTGCGCTGAATCTCCACCAGCCGCTCCCTTAGCACCTTGACGGTGTTGCCGGCGGCGCCGTTGCCGATCGCGAAGCGCGTGCGCGCGGACCGCACTTCGCCAATGGCCACCAGCGTCGCCGCCGTTCCGCAAACAAAGGCCTCGGCCAGGCGTCCGCTTTGGGCGTCCGCCTCCCACTCCGGGTACGAATACCGTCGCTCTTCCACCACCATGCCCATCTCCCTGGCCAGTTCGATCACCGAAGCCCGGGTGATGCCCGGAAGAATCGAGCCGCTAAGKGGCGGCGTGACCAGGGTGCCGTCGTCCATCACGAAGAAGATGTTCATGCCACCGAGTTCCTCCACCCAGCGGTGCTCGGCGGCATCCAGGAAGACCACCTGGTMGCATCCGTTCGCGGTGGCCTCGCTTTGTGCGACCAGGCTGCCGGCATAGTTACCGCCGCACTTCGCCTCGCCGGTGCCGCCGGGCGCGGCGCGCGTGTAGTTCTCGGATACCCAGACGGAGACCGCCTTGTCGCCGCCCTTGAAGTACGGGCCCACCGGACAGGCGATCACGCAGAAAATGAACTCGGAGGCAGGCTTGATGCCGAGGAACACCTCGTTCGCAAACATGAAGGGACGCAGGTAGAGGCTGCCCGAGCCATGCGGCACCCAGGCCTGGTCGACCCGCACCAGTTGCTCGATCGCTTCCAGAAAGAGCGATTCGGGCAACGCCGGCATGGCCATGCGCTTGGCCGACGCCTGGAAGCGGCGCGCATTCTCGAGCGGGCGGAACAGTGTCACGGCGCCATCCGCGCCACGATAGGCCTTCATGCCCTCGAAGATCTCCTGGCCATAGTGGAGTACAGAGCACGCCGGATCGATCAAGAACGGCTTGCGGGCGGTGACCTTGGCGTCCTGCCAGCCCTGTCCTTCACGCCAGGTGATCGTCACCATATGGTCAGTGAAGACGCGGCCGAACGCGGGGTCGCGCATCAGTGCATCCCGCGTGGCCGCGTCGAGCGCGTTCGGGTTGGGTTCGAGGCTGAAAATGGTTTGTTGCGTCATGAGCGCGATTCTTCCTTCGCTGTCGTTGGGGACTGGCAGCAGAGCGAACACCCCTGTCTGCCGCCGGCATGGCACGTGGCTTTGCGTGAAATCCGAGGGTATCGATGATCGCATGCTGGCGCCCAGTTTGTCTCCCATGTCATTGCAGGCCCCATCGCCAGGCACTCTGCACTTTCGCTCGGACTTTCGCTCGAAGCTAGGGATGAAGGCCTCGAAAGATGGCGTTAACAAGGATTGACCTTCGCTACGGACATTGCTTAGCCGCTACAACAAGCCAATTGGCACATGGACGTTATGTTAAATTATTACGCTATATAAGAAGGAGTGCGGCGATCCCATTGGTTTGAGTGGGACCCCGACAGCCGCGAAAGCCTGCAGGCAGCGACCGCCCACGGCTCGATATCCAGCCGCGGTCCTGGGGGTGGCAGCAACGCGCAAGCCGGCGCAGGTTGCTACCCGGGGGCCACGCGATCGCCAGGCTCCTAACACTTCCCTCACGTAATAGGGAAAACGTCACGTCATTCGGCCCCAATCGTCGTTACCGGAACCCAGCGGCCACCTTTTACCTGATAGAGCGTCGACGTCGGATTCTCCCAGGCCCCCATCTGGCTTTCGACCGATCTGCGGGACGGTAATCAGGCTCTGTTCGAGCCGATGAATCGCGAGCGCAAGCTGCGCTTGTTCAACGAACTGGTACGCATCGGTTTCAAGGAAATCGAGGTGGGCTTCCCCGCTGCGTCCAGAACTGACTTCGAAGTCGTGCGTCATCTGATCGACGCAAATCTCATACCGGATGACGTGACCCCGATGGTCATGACGCAATTGCGCGAAGACCTGATCGAGGAAACCGTACGCAGTGTTCAGGGCGCGCGCCGGGTGATTGTGCATTTCTACAATGCCATCGCTCCGGCCTGGCGCGAAATCGTCTTCGGCATGAGCGTGCCGCAGATCATCGAGATGGTTGAGCACCATATCGCGTTGTTCGGAAAGCTGATCGCGCAACATCCGCAAACGGAATGGGTGCTCCAGTATTCTCCCGAGACCTTCTGCATGGCGGAATTGGATGCGTCGCTCGCCGTGTGCAATGCCGCCATCCGGGCATGGGATGCCGGACCGCAACGGCCCATGATCGTCAATCTCCCCACGACGGTCGAAGTTTCCACGCCCAATGTCTTTGCAGATCAGATCGAATGGATGCACCGCAGGTTGGAGCGGCGTGAGCATATCGTGCTGTCGGTGCATCCGCATAACGACCGTGGGACGGGTATCGCATGCGCCGAGCAGGCGATGCTGGCGGGCGCGCAGCGGGTCGAGGGCTGCCTGTTCGGCAATGGCGAGCGCAGCGGTAACCTGGATGTCGTGACGCTGGCACTGAACCTGTACACGCAGGGCATCGCGCCGGGACTGGATTTTTCCGACATTGCCGCGGTCGCGCGCATTGCCGAGGAATGCACCGCCTTGCCTATTCACCCGCGTCATCCCTACGTCGGCGATCTGGTGTTTACCGCATTTTCCGGTTCGCATCAGGATGCCATTGCCAAAGGTTTTGCCGCGCAGGACCCCAACGGGATCTGGCGTGTTCCTTATCTGCCGCTTGATCCGCACGACCTGGGACGCACCTACGACAGCATCGTGCGTGTCAACAGCCAGTCGGGCAAAGGCGGCATTGCGTTTCTCCTGCAACGCGATTACGGCGTGGTGATACCGCGCCGCATGCAGATCGAATTCAGCGCCATCGTTCAGGAACTGGCCGATGCCAGCGAAGCCGAGCTGACCAGCGAGCAGATCTGGGCCGTCTTCGAGAAAACCTATCTCGTCCATGGCGATGACAAAGCAGGTCATGCCTATCGACATCATCGTCTGTTCGATACGCCGGAGGGCCAGGTCATTGAACTGGAACTGGCGTCACCGGACGGGACTGTGCTGACGCGCCAAGGCGTCGGCAATGGCCCCATCGCGGCAACGGTCGCTGCCCTTGGCCTGCCATTGCGGATCGACAGCTACGAGGAGCGCAGCCTTAGCACGGGTGCGGACGCTTTGGCAATGGCGATCGTAGAAACGGCATGGCCTGGTTTACCGGGTTCGCGCTTCGGCGTGGGAAAGCACCCGAACATCGTTACCGCGTCGGTGCTTGCGGTACTGAGTGCTACCGCGAGATTCTCCAAAGCGGTTGTCGCCGGCTAGCCGGCTTGAGGGATGCCCTCAATTGCACCTGGCAAAAGGCCCGCCGTTTAAAGGCGGGCATCTCTTTGTCGTGGGGCTCCGCTTACTCGGCTTGACTGAAAGTTGCCCTGGTTGTGAGGGCGTTGGCGAAGCCATGGTTGACATCACGGTGACCGACCTCGTCGRCGCGCACCGCCACTACCACGTCACGCAGGCGGGCATTAGTGGGCAGGTTCCAGTATTCGATCGCGAACGCTGGGGCGGAAACGTTCTCGACGCGACCAGCATCGATTTCGGCTAGGTAGAGGGTGTAGCTGATCACAGCTTGTTCTTCGAAATACCCAACCAGCCGGTGCGCGGTCCGGGCGGACACCAGATACAGAAGGAAGTAGGTCACGAAGAAGGCGGCCTGCACGAGCAAGATCACGACTCGCTCAAACCAGCTCGGCCGGGCGAGCTGGATGAACGTCATCAGGTGCATCCGTTCGTTCTCTGCTTCCTCGAGCAGAGTGCGAATCCACCCTTCATCGGCCACCATCCAGCGCAGGCAACGCAGATGGACCAGCATGCCACCAACCATGCCAGGCACCGCCGCCACGGTTTCGAGCACGATGGCGCGGTTCCCATAGCGCTTGGCAAAAAATGTATCGGCGAAAAAGCGCAACGTCATCGTGATGGCCAAGGCGACGCGGTCGGAAAGGCCGGCGGCATTGTGATGCGTATCGAGGTCTGCCGACGGGTTGATGGGGGCTTGCATGATGGGCTCCAAGTTTTGAGCGTTGCGATTGCGATCGTTCATGAGAGGTGGGTGGCCGGCCCGCACCCCCTAAACATGTATTTACGATACACCTTTAAAAGAGCGGCAACAAGGCGATTTGCTGCTTCGCAACATGTCACGGGCGATTATCGGACTTTGCGTGGAATGACTCGGATTCATCATGTGCACCACAGCGCACTATTCCGAACCTCGGTCACCCGCTTTTTTCCCTGGGATTGGATACCGCACCGGCATGGAGGCGTGTGACAGAAAAGCCGCCTGCGGCCGAACTGCCTTCTTGCTACCCTTCTTGCTACTATTCGCGCTCGCGACACGCCTGCAACGCTTGGCAGCGCGTAGCGCACTCGTCCTCACACCGCTCTRCAAAACACAAAGAAATAGGCTGGCTATCTGCAGCGTCATTTTGAGAATCGTTATGTGCGCAAGGACGGCAGTATCGCGCACATCATGTGGTCGGCACGCTTGTCCGAGTGCAAGAACCAGCGGGTGGCGGTGGCCCGCGATATTTCTGACCGGGCCCTCGCGCTGGCAGAGGAGCGTTTGCTGTCCGATGGCTCGTCGGTGGAAGCACATTGGCGGCTGTCCGCCAAGCCCCCTACGCTGACCCCGCCGGGGTTCCCGCCCATTCCACTGTCTGCGCAGGATTACACGGTCCTGCATGCCCTCGCCAGCGGCGATGAATGCGTGACGCGCAAGGCCATCGTGCGAGCGCTTGGCGAGGATTACCTCCATTACGACCAGCGTCGACTGGATACCCAGATGCGGCGCCTGCGCCGCAAAGTCGAGCAGGTGGGCGGCCTGCGGTTGCCCGTATCGACAGTGCGGGGCGAGGGCTACCGGGTCTACCAGAAGATCGTGATCGACGGCTAGTGCCGGGGTCTGACACCAAGGCCGCATGGTGCGGGCCGCCGGTTTGCTCAGATTTGCTCAGACAGCGAAGGGAACTGCACTCTTATTCTTTTGGCTTTGAACATAGCCAGACTGGCGATCGTCAGCTTGCCTCGCGCGCGATCCATGAGGATTTGAATCGGATGCAGCAACCTCGACTCTCCGCACTTAGTCGTGCGGAGCTGGACCTTGCATTTACGTCGTTTGCGGGGATGGATGGCGGCAACCTGGCCGCCGCCATCTGGGTGTGCGACGTGGCCCCGCTGTCTGACTGCGTACCGATATCGGTAGCGTTGCAGGGGCAGCCGATACCCGGGGCATGGGATAGGGAGTTCCGTTCGCGCCATGCCCACCTATTGCCGCGCTGGCAGTCGCATTACCGCATCGCACGGATGTTGGCTGCAGCGCGGTCAGCCGCCTTGCCTCCGGGGCRCATTCCGATCGATGCACGGGAGTACTTTGACCGATATCTCTATGCGCCGAATGGATGGGAATTCAAGCTGAATCTCTTCCCACTGCCTGAGAGGACAGATTACACATTGCCCTGGAGCAAGGTACTCCGCGAGTTGCAGGTGCTGGGTGTCAAGTCGGAGTATTTACACCTGTGTCGCCTCGGTGGGCGCTTTCGCTTCATATCGTCGCTGCGCCGCCAGTACCGGCCCCGCGTGGTACTGTGCCTCGGTGAACGCCACGCGCGCGACTATTTGCATGCGTTCGGCTTCGAGGACGTGGAGGGAGCCGACGTGCTCCTGCAGCCGGCCGATTTGGTGCGGCGCTTGCAGGTTTTCGAGCATGATCAGACCGCGCTGGTACTGAGTCCGCGCCTTGGCGGCGCGCAAGGGCTGAGTTCCGACGTGCTGCTCGACGCGCTGGGCACCTTCTTGGCGAAGTGGCTTCTCCCGACGGACTTTCCGCCCTGCTTGGGCGTATCCGATGCGCCTTTCGTTGCGCAGCCCGCAGGTAAGGCCTTGCCGACAACTGAGGCGCTCGCATTGAACGAAGCACGGGTGGCCGCCGGAAATGGCTTGGCATCCTGCATCATGCCCCAGTAGAAGAACCGGCCCTTCACTGTAGACAGCCAGATGAAGTCCCAGCACAAACCTGGTTCGGACCACCTGTCCAGCGCGTCGTCGGCTGCCGTGGCTGCGGGCTCCGGCTGCGGAAATGCCCGTGGCCCTGGGCCGTGACTCGAACCAGGCATGAGCCAGAGTCACGATGGAGCGGTGAAGGGAATCGAACCCTCGTCATAACATGGACCTGCCGTCGCTGCGGAAAAGCTGTGCGCTTGGCAGCGCATTGCAAGCGTGGCTGCCTGTAAAGGCGCGTCTGGCATAGCTCGTGCACGCTCCCACGCTACTTGGGCATCCCTTCATACAGGCTGGTGACGCCGTCCATCACCTGGAGAATACGCTCGCTGGTCGTGGCGATGTTTCTCAACTGTTCCGCGCGACTGACCCCGGTCAGATTGAGCGCCTCTTCAAAGAACAGCCACTGCGAGCCGGCAAGCTGCAGTTCGCGACGGATTGCCTCTGTGTTTTGCGGTGCTGCGGTAAGAAGTTCCTGCGCGGCTGCGAATTCCCTGGTAGCCGTGTCCAGATCCTGCGCCATCTGGGGGGAGCTAATGCCCCAGGCGCGGAACATGCTGATCTTGGCGATTCTCTGCGAGAGCATCCGCTGGCGGCCGGCAACGTTGATCAGCTTACCCGTCACGGTGCCGGAATGTTTCTCGAGCAGGAGGGTTCCCTGTTGCGCAAGTTTCAGCACGTCCTCGCTCATTCTTGCGATTGCTTTCGCGCTATCGAGATTCGGATCGCCGCCGGACAGCAACTGCTTATAGGGAATCCAGGTCTGCTCGAGCCTGGCGTAGATGTCCTTGATCTCCGGCGTGGGCGCGAACGCCTTCAGCTCCATGWGCTGCTTGTCAAAGAGCGCCACGGACTGTTCGAGGACCTTCTTCGAACGTTCGACTTCAACACCGAGGCCAGCCTGGCAGTAAGCCTTGGCCATGCGCTGAGACAGCATGCGCTGGCGGCCCGCCTTGTTGATCGCCGCGTTGATGGTTAGCGATTCGGCCGAAGCAGCCCCGGCCAAGGCCAGCGCCAGGACGCTGCAGGCAATCAAGCAGAAGGAACAGACGTAACGTTTCAAGGGCGTCTCCACATTAAACTTTGATTGGGCCTTTGGA
>NZ_JBFTSF010000026.1:0-38911 GCF_056399905.1 Cupriavidus sp. 01L46 | reverse complement strand
GCGCCACCCTGGCCGCCATGCAAGCCATCGTCGGCGCCGGCGCCTGCCTGAGCGGCGACGCCGACACCGAGTCCTACGTCACGGATTACCGCCGCATCTATCGCGGCAAGGCCCAGGTGGTGGTCATGCCCTCCACCACCGAACAGGTCAGCCAGGTCATGGCCTGGTGCCACGCGCATGATGTGCCGGTGGTGCCGCAAGGCGGCAATACCTCGCTGATGGGCGGCGCGGTGCCCGACGACAGCGGCACCGCGGTGCTGCTCAGCCTGGGCCGCATGAACCGCGTGCTGGCCGTGGACACCATCAACGACACCATGACGGTGCAGGCCGGCGTCACGCTCAACGCGGCCCGCGCCGCGGCCGAGCAGGAGCAGCGCTTGTTCCCGCTGCGCATCGGCTCGGAAGGTTCCTGCCAGATTGGCGGCAACCTGGCCACCAACGCAGGCGGCACCGCCGTGCTGCGCTACGGCAATATGCGCGACCTGGTGCTGGGCATCGAGGCCGTGCTGCCCGATGGCCGCATCTACTCGTCGCTGCGCGGCCTGCGCAAGGACAACACCGGCTACGACCTCAAGCAACTCTTCGTCGGCTCGGAAGGCACGCTCGGCATCATCACGGCGGCCGTGCTCAAGCTGATGCCGCAGCCGCGCGCCAATGCCGTGGCCTTCGTGGCCGTGCAAAGCCCCGAAGCCGCCGTGCGCCTGCTCGGCGTGGCCAAGCAGCATGGCGGCCAGGCCGTCACCGCGTTCGAGCTGATCTCGGCGCCCGCGCTGGAACTGGTGCTCGAATACCTGGGCGACGTAGCCTCGCCGCTGCCCGCGCGGCACGACTGGATGGTGCTGATCGAGCTGACCTCCGGCGGCAGCGACGAAAGCCTCAACGCCACGCTGATGGAAATCCTCGAAGCCGGGCTGGCGCAAGAACTGGTGCTGGACGCCGCGGTGGCCGCCAGCCTGGCCGACGCCCAGCGCTTCTGGCGCATCCGCGAGGAAATCTCGGACGCGCAGACCCGCACCGGCGGCAGCATCAAGTGCGATGTGTCGGTGCCGCTGTCGCGCATCGCCGCGTTTATCGGCGACGCCTCGGCCAAGGTGCTGGCACTGGAGCCCGCCGCGCGCATGGTGATCTACGGCCATATGGGCGACGGCAACGTGCACTTCAACCCGCTGCGCCCCAAGGACCGCAGCGCCGCGGACTTCCTCGGCCAGTGGTACGCGCCGATCTCCGAGGCGGTGGACACGCTGGCTCACGCGGAAAACGGCTCGATCTCCGCCGAGCACGGCATTGGCGTCGCCAAGCGCGACGACCTGAAGCGCTACAAATCGCCGGTGGAGCTGGAGCTGATGTGGCAGGTCAAGCGGGCGCTGGATCCGAAGAACCTGCTCAATCCCGCCAAGATGCTGCCAAGGCTGGACTGACGTAAAGCGGGAAACGGGAAGCGGGAAACGGGAAGCGGGAAACGGGAAGCGGCGGCCCATCAATGCGAAACGCTCTCATTGATCATCCGCCGCTTCCCGTGCGGGCTGGCCATGAAAAGCGCGAGCAAAACGGTCGCCACAATGATTACGCCGTCGAAGATCCAAAGCGCCGAATGCACGCCGACCCGATCCGCCAGCGCACCGCTCGCGATGACCGGCACGCTGAATCCGAAATACGCGAAGAGGAAATAGCCGGAAGTTGCCCGAGCCCGGTTGGCGTCGGTGGAACAGGTTGAATTCGCGGCGAGGCCTGCAAGATAGGTAAAGCCGTAGCAAGCCGCGCTCGCGAGCATCGCGCCTGACAGCAGCAACGGCAGCGACGAGAAGACAACGCCCGCGATCAATACGGTGAAGCCGCAGGGTACGAGCAGCATGCCCAGGCGCAACGACCGCGGAGGCGTTAGCTTGCGCGCCACGGGCTGGACAACGAGTCCGGTTGAAATCACGAAGAAAGTGGAAAACCCCGTCCACGCATCGTGCCCATGCGCGGCGAGCGCCACCGGGACCAGAGCAATCACCATCCCGACCGCCGACCAGGCAATGAGAATCGCAACGCTATAGATGAGCGTCTGCCTGGGAAAGACGGGCATGCGAAGCCACGCCGACGAACGCGGGAACGATGGCTCCCGGATCATGGCGAGCAAAGCCACCCCGCAAGCGGCGCAAAGTAGGTAAGCACCATAGGTCACGGGGGTCTGTTGAGACGGCGCCGCCAGGAGACAGAGGCCGGTCGCCAGCGCGCCGCAGCCGAAGCCCAGCGAGGTGGCCGCCGCGACGATGCGCGCGGCCCGCGCAGCCGCCGCTGGCCGCGGCCCGATCAATTCGACAAGGAACTGTGTGCCGCTGCCAGCCATCAGTCCGGTCGCGATGCCGCACAATCCGCGTGCCGCGGCCAGCGCCTCTAGCCGGGGCCACATCATCGGCAACGCGGTTGCCGATGATGTCAGCAGCAGTGCGCCGATCAAAGGCAATTTCCGCCCCACGCGATCCGATAGCCCGCCAAGGAAAATCAGCGTGGGCACCAATCCGGCCACATAACAAGCGAAGGCAAGCGTCTGCGCCCCAGCGCCCATCTGGCTTGCCCGTGCGTAAGTCGTGTAAAGCGGCGCTTGCAGATTCACCGCACCGGTAATCAGGAACAGTGTCAGGGCCACCACCCGGACGGGCCATGGGCCCGCCTTCGCGGTGGAACGGACCAGGGGATCAAGCATGGGTTCGTGGGCAAGGGATCGAGGGAGCTTAGTATTGCCCYCCGTGGATATTAGTGCAATAATTTCATTGCACTAATATCAATCCAAGAAACGATGGCAGCCCCTGCGCGATACCTGGAACACGTTGAAAGACTTGCGTCGCTGATACAGGATGGCTCGCTCGAAGCGGGCAGCCGGTTGATGGCCCATCGCGATTACGCGGACGAACATGGCATCGCCGCCGCGACCGCCGCCCGTGTTTATCGGGAGCTCATTGAGCGCGGACTGGCGATTGGCGAAGTTGGGCGGGGTACCTTTGTCCGCACAATAGAGACACAGGCCGCTGCCGAGTTCTCTCAAATCAGCGAACGCGAGCCCGGCCTGATCGACCTGGCGTTCAACTATCCGGTCCTGCCTGAGCAAGCCGCACAGTTGCGTCATGCGCTGCGCAATCTCTCCGACAAGGGGGACCTGTCGACCCTGCTCGACTATCACCCGCATCCGGGGCGTCGCGAAGACAGGGAGATGGCGGCAAAATGGTTCTCCACCGCCAGCGCGCCGATCGATGCCGCGGGCATCATGGTCTGTGGCGGCAGCCAGCACGCCCTGAGCGTCATTCTGGCAAGCCTTGTCACGCGGCGCGATCTGGTTGCCGTGGAATCCCTGACCTACCCCGGTTTCAAGAGCGCGGCGAAACTGCTGGGCATCCCCTTGGTCGGCGTACCCATCGACGACGACGGCATCGTGCCGGAGTCCCTCGATGCGGTTTGCCGCAAGCATGCAGGCCGGGTGCGCATCGTCTACACGATGCCCACGGTTCACAATCCCACCGGGAGCGTGATGCCGCTCGCGCGCAGGCTCGCCTTGATCGAGGTTGCGCGTCGCCACGGCTTGCTACTGGTCGATGACAGCGTGTACGGCTTTCTCGAAGCTTCGCCTCCGCCAACGCTGCGCAGCCTGGCGCCAGATTGCGTGATCGAAATTCACAGCCTGTCGAAGAGCGCGGCCCCAGGGTTGCGAGTGGGCTATATGGTCGCACCCGAACGGCTCAGGGACCGGCTCCATGAGGGACTTCGCGCCACGTTGTGGTCCGCGAGCGCCATGACCGCCGCACTGGCCACCGCATGGATGCGGGATGGCACGCTGGCGCACTGGATCGTGGCGAAGCGCGACGAGGCGCGCTTGCGGCAAGACCTCGCGCGGCGCATCCTCGGGGCGTGGCCCATCAAGGCGCACCACACCAGCTTTCATCTGTTGCTCGACCTGCCGAAACACTGGAGACCTGATGACCTCGTCATTGCGTTGGCACGGCAAGGTGTGACAATCACACCCCTGGCCGCCTTTGCCGCGCCTGATATGCCGGCAAGCCGTACGATAAGAATCGCCATGGCGGCGCCTGCCACAATCCGGCAACTGGAAGCCGGACTCCTGGCCGTGGCGCAGACGTTKAACGGACCACGCCAGGGTGACGCGTTGCAGACGGCCAGGAACGCGCGCCCGAGCCCATGACGCAGACCGCGATGATAGCGCGCGTGCATCTACGGTCAACGGTGGCTCGTGGCTCGTGGCTATGGTTGTGGAACTTCTCTGACCCTGGCCAAGCTGGTTCCCCATCTATACTTGGCGTTTGGCAGCCAATAGCCTTCACGATGATGTAGGACCATGAAGACAAAAATCATTCTGTTGCGCGGTCTGACGCCGACGGGAAAGAACAAGGTGCTCATGGCACCGCTGCGCGCTGCACTGGAAGAAGCGGGCCTGCGCAACGTGAGAACCTACATCCAGAGTGGCAACGTCATTGCCTCCACGAACCTGAATCAGTCCGCCATCGAGGATCTGGTTCACGATGTCATCAAGGAACGGTTTGGCGGCGAAATCAAAGTCCTGGCAAGGTCGGCACCGTACTTCAATGAAGCGATGGAAAACAACCCGTTCAAGGGCGCCAATCCCGCCAAGCTCTATTTCACGCTGCTTTCAGCCAGGCCGGAAAATGCGTTGCTGGAAGCGTTCCATGCGCTTGAACATGCACCAGACCAGGTACAGGTGGTCGGTGACATGGCGTACGTGTTGTGCGCCACGAAATACAGCGACCTGAAGGCCAACAACAATTTCATCGAGAGAAAGCTCAAGGTGGCCGCGACGACCCGTAATTTCAATACGATCTCGAAGCTCATTGCGCTCGGTGCAAATGAACGCTAAGCAACCCCACCTGGTCTGAATGGATTTAGCCAACCGGAGCCGGCTATATATGAAAAGAACACTACTGCTGCCGATCTGCGCAGCGCTGATCGTCCAGATTTATGGTTGCGGAGAGAAAGCCAAGGTCGACGCGAATCCCGCGCCGGCCAGCGTCGCCCAGCAGCCGGCTGTCACGCTGTCGATCGATTCCGTGGCAAGCAACACGCACGGTTTCAATGCCGGCAATTTGCTCAGCGCCAGGAAGGTCTATATCTTCTTTGATCCGCAGTGCCCCCATTGCGGTGAGCTCTGGAAGGCTGCGAAGCCACTGCTGTCGTCCGCGCACTTCATCTGGATCCCGGTCGGACTGCTGACCCCGGAAAAATCCGCGCTGCAGAGTGCCTACCTGCTCGGTAGCCAGAACGCCGTCAAGGAGATGGACAATCATGAAGCCTTGATCGATGCGCGCAAGGGAGGGCTTGAGGTCTCCGCCGCACAGGCCCCGGAAAACGCCGTGAGCCAGGTCAAGGCCAACACCGAGTACTTTCTACGGTTGAATCTGGACAGCGTGCCATTCGCCGTATTTCAGGGCCCGGGGGGCGAGATGTTGACGTTTTCGGGGGCGCTGACTACCGAAGCACTCAAAGAGCGGCTTGGCATCTAGTCAACCGTAGTTTCCTGACCTGGCAAACCGCCTGGTCGTGAAGGCGTGATGGCGTGAAAGCTTCACGATCCAACCCAATGAACCTAAGAACGGACAAGACCATGTGGAAGCACCCCGTACGCCAAACCCTTGCCGCATTCGCTGCCACCCTGGCGCTACCTGCGCTGGCCGGTGTCGTGACGGGCACGGCGACTTATCGTGAGCGTATTGCGCTGCCTCCCGATGCCGTGTTCGAAGTCACACTGCAAGATGTATCGCGCGCCGACGCACCTGCCGAGGTCATCGGCCGGTCCGCGCTGGATCCGGCAGGCCAGCCGCCCTTTCATTTTGGGGTTGCCTACCGGGACCAGGYGATCGAGCCTGGCCATCGCTACGCCGTGCGGGCGGTGATCCGACAGCATGGCCGGTTGCTGTTCACCACCGACACGCATGCCCCGGTGCTCGATGGCAACAACGCGCCACTCCAGTTGCAGCTGGTATCGGCTTCCAGGGGCGAGGCGAAGCCATCGGGAAAGCCGACTGCCCAGGTGCCAGACAGCCCGTTGCGCGGAACCTACTGGAAGCTCACGCGGCTGGGCGATGCGCCGGTGCGCGTGGCGGAGCGCCAGCGCGAACCGCACCTGATCCTTGCCACAAACGAGGCGCGGCTGTCAGGCAATGGCGGCTGTAACAGCCTGATGGGCGGCTATGAAGCCGATGGCGACCAGCTTCAATTCAAAGGCCTGGCGGGCACCATGATGGCCTGCGCACAGGGCATGGCCCAGGAAACGCAGTTCCTGCACGCCCTGGAAACGGTACGGCGCTACCGCATCGCGGGCCGCCAGCTCGATCTGCTCGGCGCCGACAATGCCGTGATGGCGCGCTTCGAGGCTGTAGCGTTGCGCTAGTAGGGGCTGTCTATCGAAAAGCTCGGGGTCGTGATATTTTGTTGAATTTGCGATTTTTGACGATTTTCCGACGGGGAAATTGGGCAGGCTGACGTCCAGTCCTGGCTTACGCGCAGGGGACTGCGCCCGCCTCGCAGCGAATACGGGCCTGACCGGAGGTCGTGAGACACGTTTTTCCGCATCATCTGATGCTAAAATTGATGTCAACCGACAACGGAGGTTGCCATGCGCACCACGCTTGCTTTGGATGATGACTTGCTGGCCAAAGCCCAAGCCCTGACCGGCTTGTCCGAGAAATCCTCCCTCGTTCGCGAAGCGCTGCGTGCGCTGATCGAGCGCGAAAGCGCGCGCCGCCTGAGTCGTCTCGGGGGCACTGAACCCGCCTTGGAGCCGGCGGCACGCCGCCGGTCGGAGCCAGTGTGATCCTCGTCGACACCTCGGTCTGGATTGACCACCTGCGTGCCGGCGATGCGGCGCTAGCCGCCTTGCTTGAAGCCAATCGCGTCTTGGCCCACCCGTTCGTGATAGGCGAGATCGCCCTGGGAAGCCTGCGGCAGCGTGATCTGGTGCTAGGCGCGCTGCGCGACCTGCCGCGCGCGGTGGTGGCAACAGACGACGAAGTCGACCGGATGATTGGCGACCAGGCGCTGCATGGACTGGGTATTGGCTATGTCGACGCGCATCTGTTGGCCGCCACGCGGCTGACGCCCGGGAGTGCCTTATGGACGCGCGACCAGCGCCTACTGGCCGTCGCGGATCGCCTGGGACTAGCCGCTCGGCCAGCGCACTAGCCACCGGCTCCCCCCTTCGAGGACCATTTCCGACCTACTTTCTGACCTACTAATCMGGAACGTAACAATGAATCCAGATCTCGATTCCATTTTTTCCAGCATCGACAAGGCGGCCGCAGAGGCTCGCGCACAGGGTGACAAATGGATTGTCATCGATTGCGTCTACGAACACCTCGGCGCGCTGGAAAGCCAAGACTATCAACAAGTCCTGGCGCGCATATTGGCCCTGATCGAAAAGTATCCCGAGCTGGATTATGGTGGCCCTGGCCCCTTCGGGTCGCTGATCGAGCGCCAGCCGGTCGGCGTCTATGCAGCGCAGTTGCTGGCGTCACTAAAGCGGCAGCCGAGCACGCAAGTGGTCGCGTTCCTGGACCGCATGATGCGCATGGACGAAGCTGAGCGCGAGGAGCAAGGCGGCCCAACAGTTGCGGCCTTTGTGGATGCCCTTGGCGCGGTGCTGCAACATCCCGCCGCGGACGACGATTGCAGAGAGTTTKCGCGAATGTGCCTGACTCCGTGAGCGGAAAAAACGGCATCGGACTGAGGTTGGCATCGCTGTCCTGGCGCGAGCGCCAAGGACAGCTATTTGGAAAGCCGCATATCTGCTAGGCGAGTTTCTTGTACAAATACCTTACCAGGCGCATTGGCACAGCCTCTTTGCCATTGCGCGTCGGAATAGCGCGGATGCTCACAGTGGCGCGATTTCGGTTATCGCGCCACAATCGCGCCACAATCGCGCCAAAACCGGGCCACTTCTGAAGGGAATCGCGCCAACCTCCCGTGGCCCGCGGCGCATATCTCGGTCCTTGCCTGTGTCAAAATGACGCGCAGCCTGCCTGATCGCACCGCGCCTTGGCTGGGGTAGACTGCGCCGCGCCCGCTTGCATATAACAATGACGCTTATCCGCCGCATCCGCTTGACCGCATGGCTTGGCCTGATCGCCATGTGGCTCATTGTGCTTGCGCCGGCAGTCAGCCAGTTCGTGGCCGCGGCCCAAGCCAGCGATCCCGAAGCCGTCATCTGCTCGGCCGCCCACCCGGGCGATGCGCCCCATGGCATGCCGGGCAGCGCGCTGAATGCCTGCGGCTATTGCGATCTGCTGGCGGATCATGTGCCGCTGCCTGCCCTTGCGCCTGCGGCGCTATCGGCGATMCCGCTGCTGGTGGCCGCCACGGCGCACGTGCTGGTCACCCGCTTCACGCCACTCGGGGCCTTTCCTTCAGGACGCCCCAGGGACCCTCCGGCTCTACCTCAATCCAGTCTGTAAGCAACACACGCCCTTTGGCGTGATCGTGGCGTCCGCGCGCACCTGCCCGCGGACGCCGGACAACGATTTGAGGTAGACCCAATCCCAATCATGCGCACGCTGCTGCCCCTAGTCATCCTTGGCACCATCGGCACGCTGGCCGAGGCCCCTTCCCGCAGCGCACGTTCTACCTGAGCCTGAAGTACACCCTTTGACGAATCCCGCCATGTCCAAGCCTCTCGAACGGCCGCCCATGCCCACGCAAGCCACCCTGCCCTCGCCGGCCGCAGCGGCGTCTTATCGCATGCTCTGGCGGTGGCACTTCTACGCCGGGCTCTTCGTTGCGCCCTTCCTGGTCGTCCTGGCGATCACCGGCACGATCTACTGCTTCCAGCCGCAGATCGAATCGCAGCTCTATCCGCACTTGCTGCGCGTGGAGGCCGTGGGCGCGAAGCTTCCCGCCCAGGCCCTGCTGGACCGGGCCTGGGCCCAGGCGCCCGAAGGGGCCGTCGCGACAACGTACACCGTCGATTCGTCCCCGCGCGCCAGTGCCGAGTTTGTGTTTCGGCTGCCGTCGGGCAAGAGCGAAAGCCTGTAYCTGGACCCGTACACCGGCAATTTTCTCGGCAGCTTGAGTGTGGAGGACCGCTTGATGAAGCAGGTGCGCATGCTGCATCGCGCGCTGCTGCTGGGCAAGACCGGGGAGCTGCTGATGGAGCTGGCGGCATGCTGGTCGCTGGTGATGATTGCCACGGGCGTCGCGATGTGGTGGCCGCGGCTGGGCGACAAAGGCGGCAAAGCCTTCGTGATCGGCAAGGCCGCCGGCGGGCGCGGCTGGTGGAAGGAAGTCCACCTGGTCATCGGCGCCTGGATGGCGATCGGCGCCGTGGCGTTCGTGTTGTCCGGATTGCCCTGGACCGCATCGTGGGGCAAGCAATTCAAGGCGATCGCGACTGCGGCGCGGCTGGGCAATCCGGCCGGCGCATGGGGCGACGCAGGGGTCTGGTCGACGCCGGGCGCGGCCAGCATGGATGCGCTTCCCCTCGCTGCGGTCCCCTGGGCGGTCGGCATGGCCAAGGTTCCGTCCGGCTCGGCGCCGGCAGTGGGTGCTGCCGCGATCAGCCTGGACCGCGCCGTGGCGATCGTGGCCGAAAACGGTGTCTCGAGCGGCTACCAGCTCGTGCTGCCGAAGTCCGCCACCGGCGTGTTCACTGCGTCCTATTTCCCCGCGGATCCCAAGGTGGAACGCACGCTGCATATCGACCAGTACACCGGCAAGGTGCTCAAGGACATTCGCTACAGYGACTACGGCCCGGTGGCGCAGGCCATCTCCTACGGCACGTCCCTGCACATGGGCCGCTATTTCGGCTTGGCCAACCAGATTGCGTGCACGGTGATTTCGCTGGGCCTGATGATGCTCGCCGTGACGGGCCTCGTGATGTGGCTCAAGCGCCGGCCCGCGCGCGCCCTGGCCGCACCGTCATTCCCGCGCACGCTCCCGCCCATGCGGGCATGGGTGATCGGCCTGGGTCTGCTGGGCGCGGTGTTCCCGATGATGGGCGCCACGCTGGTGATGGTCTGGCTGCTGGATCGCTGGTTCGCACGGCCGGCCACCGTGCGGCCGGCCGCGCCAGACGCAGCCAGTCCGCTCAGAAGCGGTAGTTGACGCTCAGCTCGACCCGCCGGCCGGATCCTTGCAGCCATTGCGTGGCGTTGTAGTAGGCGGTGGTGACGTAGTGCTTGTCGAAGACATTGAACCCGCGCAGCGCCAGCGTCGTGTCCCGGCGCGCGCGCCACTGGAGCGACAGGTCGGTGGTCGTATAGGCCGGCATCTCGAGTGAATTGGCGCGGTCGGCGAAGCGCCGGCCCACGTAGCGCAGGCCTGCGCCGGCGGTCCATGCCGGGAGAAAGCGCCACGTCACCCAGACGTTGGCCAGCCGCTCGGGCACGTCCGTGGGCACATTGCCACTACGGGAAACCGCTGCGCCCCCCACGGATTCCGTGAAATCGTCATAGCGCGCCTGCAGCAACGCGGCATTGGCATCCACGCGCCAGCCGGAGAGAAACGCCAGCCCGAAGGTGGCTTCCAGCCCTTTCGACGACTGCTGCCCCACCTGCACGCTGGCCGCAGGATTGGCAACGTCACGCGTCACCAGGTTCTTCTTGACGATCCGATAGGCGGCCAGCGTCAGCTCGCCCTTGCCCTGCCAGAAGCCCTGCTTGACGCCGACTTCGACCTGGCGGCCGGTGGAGACGTCGAAGTTGCTGTTGGCCGGCGTCAGCATCAGCAAGGCACTGACCGGATCGGCCGCCTCGGCGTACTGCGCATACACGGCGAGGTCCGGCGTCAGGTTGTAGACCATGCCGGCGCGCCAGCCAACATGGGAGAGCGTCTTGTCGAAGGCGGCCTGCCCCGCCACCAGGTCACGGCGCGACAGGTCGGCGCGGTCATRGCGCAACCCGCCCAGCACGGACCAGCGCGGCGTCACCTCAAGGCGATCCTCGGCAAACAACGCGTACTGCGTCGCTTCGTTGCGATAGCGCGGCGTGGTGCCCGCCACGTTGATAAACGTACCGCGGTCGAAGACGTAGGGATCCACCGCCGACGTGCCCGAGTAAGGCGAGTTATTGGTATGCGTGAACGACGCCCGATTGACGTCGAAACCCACCGACACGCTGTTCTTCATGCCAAATAGCCGGTGCCGGAGCGTGGCATCGGTGGTATTGCCGACCTGCCACTGGTCGTGCAGGATCTCCGTATAGGACGAGCGGCTGACCAGCCCCGTGGCCGGCACGTAGTTGTAGTACTCGGCATTGCGCCAGTGCCGCTTGCTGTCGATGTAGTAAAGGCGCGAGCGCACCGTGGCATCAGCATTCGGTGTCCACTGCGCGGCGAGTTCCGTCCACTGGTCGTCGAACTTGAGCAGGCTGTCGCCAACGTTGTAGTTCTTGCTCCGCAGCGCCGCGTCCTGCTGCCCGTTGACCAGCGGCACGCCGAAGTAGCGCTGCGGCTCCTGCCAGCCTTTGGCATAGCTGAGCTTGAGGCTCAGGTCCGGCGTGGCGTCCCACTGGATGGCACCGGACAGCGACAGGTTCCGGGAGTCGCCGAGATCGACGGATCCGTCGGAGCGGTTGCCGCTCACATCGAGCCGGTAGGCGAGCTTGTCGTTGATGGCGCCGCCGCTGCCGAATGCCAGCCGCTGCGTATTCTCCGTGCCCAGCGCGGCCTGGATTTCATTCTCGATAGGGCCGCGCGCTGGCTTCTTCGGCACCACATTGACCACGCCGCCGATGGCGCCCTCTCCGTAGATCACCGAAGCCGGGCCGCGCAGCACTTCGACGCGCTCGACCGACCAGGTATCGAAGGGGAACGTGATGCCGATGCCGCCATACTGGCGAATCCCGTCATAGAGCTGCATCACCGAGGTCGAGCCCGTGAAGCCGCGCGCCGACAATGCAGCGCCGCCGTTGCCGGGGTGGCCGAGGCCGGACAGCCCCGGCGCGCGGGCGATGGCATCCACGAGCGATGCGTCGCCGCGTTCTTCCAGCTGCTCGCGCCGGATGACGTCGACGCTGGCCGGCGTCTGCATGGGCGCAAGTCCCAGGTTGGAGCCCGTGGATGCCTGCCCGCGCAACGCGGACTCCGGCGCAGCGGAGACAGTCACCGGGGCAAGGTCGGGCGCTTCGCGAACTGCGTCCTCAGCGTAGGCGGGAAAGCCGGCGGTTGCGGCGGCGAGTGCAAGGCAGTGATGTCGAAGCGAAGCGGGGAGCATGAATGGAGGCGCGCTGAGTCCGGAGAGTTGTCGGCTCGAAGCGCCACTCGTGCGAGTGGCGCTAGAGGCGCGAAAGTCTACCCAGCGGCCTGACATCAAAGGAATGCGGCAATGCGACGCATTGGGCGCAATGCGTGGCCGCGCCACCCATGCAGCGGCCATTTGCCACAGCCTCGCCAATGAATGGAAGCCCGAAGCCCGGCGCGAGCCGCTACATCCCCTCGCTCACCAGCCTGTCCGCCTCCGCCTTCACCGTCTGCCCATGCTGATCCAGCACCGGCGCCGCGAACGGCTCCGGCCCCGGCGTGCGCCCGAACTTGATGGCACGGGTGAAGCCGCGATACCGGCCCACGGTGGGATGCTCGAACGTGGCCACCATGCCTTCCGCCTGCACCTGCGGGAAGTCGAACATGTCTTCCACGGAGCGCGCGGCGGCGCAGGGGACCGCTTCGCCGAAGTGCGCCTCCCATTCCAGCGCGGTGCGGGTTGCCAGCGCGCGGTGCAGCGTGGGGACGATCTCATCCTGATGCAGCGCGCGCTTGCGCACGCTGTCGTAGCGCTCGGTGGCGAGTTCCGCCAGGCCGGTTTTCTCGCAAAGCGCCGCCCAGAAATGCGGCGTGTTGGCGGAGATGTAGAGATAGCCTTCCTTGGTCGGATGAATGCCGGTGATGCCGCCTGAGCGCATGTCGCGGCCAACCTCCCTGGGTTCGTTGTCCGCCCAGACCATGCGGGCCGATTGCATGGTCAGCGCCGCGCGCAAGAGCGAGATGCCGACATACTGGCCTTCGCCGCTTCTCTCACGCTCGTAGAGTGCGGACGCGACGCCGCCGGCGACCAGCGCCGAGCCGTAGTAGTCGACCACCGAGCCATAGAGAATCTCTGGCGCGCCGCCCTGCTTGCCCTGCAGCGTGCACATGCCGGTCATGGTCTGCAAGACCTGGTCGTAGCCAGCCTTGTCCTTGAGCGGGCCGTCTTCCCCATAGCCGGTCACGGCGCAATAGATCAGGCGCGGGTTGACCAGCTTGAGCTGTTCGTAAGCAATGCCCAGCCTGGGCGGCACGGTGGGCCGGAAGTTGTGCACCAGCACGTCGGCGGTGCGCACCAGCGCCATCAGCCGCTGCAGATCGCCGGCTTGCTTGAGGTCGAGCACCACGCCCAGCTTGCTGCGGTTGACGCCCAGGAAGGCGCGGCTCTCGGCCTCCAGCGAGGAAGGGTACTTGCGCAGGTTGTCGCCGGCGGGCGGCTCGATCTTGATGACCTCGGCGCCCTGGTCGGCCAGCAGCGAGCAACCATAGGGGCCAGCGATGTAGGCACTCAGGTCCAGCACGCGCAGGCCGGACAGCGGGCCTGGCTTGCCGGTGCGCGCGCTCAGCGGCGCGGCGCGGTCATCAGAGGGGGAACGCATGGAGATCTCCGGAAACAGGCAGTAGAGGCCATAGAGGCAGTAGGGGCAATAGAGGCAGGGTGGGCTGGCATCAGTCCACGACGATGTTCTGGCGCTTGGCGAGCGTCTTCCACCGTTCCACGTCCTGCGCGATGGTGGCGGCGAACTGGGCCGGCGTGACGGGCCTGGCTTCGGCGCCCTCCTTCAGGAAGGCCGCTTTGATCTCAGGCTTGGACAAGATGGTGTTGACGGCGGTGTTGAGCTGGTTGATGATCGCCGGCGGCGTGCCGGCCGGCGCCAGCAGGCCCCACCAGAGCTCGAACTCATAGCCCGGCACCGCGCTGGACATGGGCGTGAGATCCGGCGCGATCGGGCTCGGCTTGAGGCTGGTGATGCCAACAGCGCGCACCTTGCCGGCGCGCACCATCGGCAGCAACGAGGGGCCGCTGGAGATCAGCAGCTGTGTCTGGTCGCCGATCAGGTCGGTGACGGCGGGACCCATGCCGCGATACGGGATATGCGTGATGAACAGGTTCCCGGCCCTGGCCTTGAGCAGCTCGGTGCCGAACTGGTTGACGCTGCCCGGCCCGCTTGAGGCGTAGTTGTACTTGCCCGGCCTGGCGCGGATTGCCGCGATCAGTTCCTGCGGCGTCCTGGCGGGAAACGCATTGTTGACCGCGACGATGAACGGCCCTTGCGCAAACATCGCCACCGGCACGAAGCTCTTGACCGCATCGAACGGCAGCTTGGCCTGCACCGCGGCGTTGGTCGTCATGCTGGACGACACCGCAACCAGCGTGTACCMGTCCGGGGCGGACTTGGCCACGATGCCCGTACCGGTATTGCCGCTGGCGCCGGGCCGGTTGTCGATGACCACGGGTTGCTTGAGCTCCTCGCCGATCTCCTTGGCGACGATGCGCGCGAAGATGTCGTTGGAGCCGCCCGGCGGATAGGGCACGACGATGGTGATGGGCTTGCTCGGATAGCCGCCCTGCGCGAACGCCGCGCCGGATACCAGACAGGCGCTGGCCGTGGCGGCCAGCGCCACGCTACTGAAAATGGATACGGATACGGATACGGATACGGATGGTGTTTTCAAGATGTCTCCTTCTGTTTTTTGTTTGCCCCATGCGGTGCAGCCCGATCCTGGCTGCGGATCCTGGCTGCGGACCCCGGCGGAATCAGGCAGGCAGCAATCCAAGGCGCCTGGCGGTAGCCACGATGGCTTCCGCCCGCTTCACGAACGGCGGGTCGATCATCTTTCCGTCCACCACGTAGGCGCCCACGCCCCTGGCCATCGCATCGCGCGCGGCCTCCAGTACCCGTGCCGCATGCCCGATCTCCTCGTCGCTCGGGCGGAAGGCCTGGTTGGCCAGCGGGACCTGGCTGGGATGGATGCAGCTCTTGCCAAGAAAGCCCATGCGGCGCGACAGCTCGGCCTCGGCGCGGAACCCGGCTTCATCCTTGATGTTGGCAAACACCGTGTCGTAGGCGAACACGCCGGCCTCGCCGGCTGCCATGCGCACCGCGTACATGGCTTGCTGGATCGCCGCGCTTTCGCACCTAGCAATGCCCAGCGGCTCGAACAGGTCGCCCAGGCCAAGCTGCAAGCCAGCCACGCGCGGGTGGGCCGCGGCCAATTCGCCGGCCAGGCGCAGCGCCTTGGGCGTTTCGATGTTGAGCAGCAGGCGGACCGGGCTGCCCACGCCATGCGCAAACCCGTTGGCGCGTTCCGCCTGCTCGATGGCGGCGGCGGCGCGGCGCACGTCGTCGGCGCTCTCGGGCTTGGGCAGGTTGATCAGGTCCAGGCCGGGCTGCACCACGGCGGCCACGTCGGCCGCAAAGTGAGGGGTGTCCAGCGCGTTGACCCGMACGATCAGCGTCTTGCCGCTGGCGCGGGCCTGGCCCGAGCGCAGCAGCTCGCGCAGTGCCTCGCGCGCTTGCGGCTTGCGCTCCTGCGCCACCGCGTCCTCGAGGTCGAACGAGAGCCCGTCCGCGGCGCTGGCCAAGGCCTTGTCGAACAATTCCGGGCGGGAGCCGGGGACGAACAGTTTGCTTCTCATGGCAACGTGAACCAGTGGCTTTGGAGTACGCCAGTGTGGGTCACGCCAGAACAAAGATAAACTATCTATGTCTTTCTTTAATCGATAGAGAATGTATGGAGACAGCCTACCTCAACGCGTTCCTGGTCGTCATGGATACCGGCTCCCTCGCGCAAGCCGCCCGGCGGCTCAACGTGACGCCCGCCGCCATCGCGCAGCAGATCCACGTCCTGGAGCGGGAGCTGGGCACTGCCTTGCTGGGCCGGGCCGGCCGCACCGTGGCGCCGACCGAGTCGGGCGCACGGCTGGCCGAACGCGCCCGCGCCCTGCTGCGGGACTTCAACCAATTGCGGGATTGGGTGAATGAGGCGCAGGCACCGCGCGAACTGCGCCTGGGCACGATCAACACTGCGCTGCACAGCCTGTTGCCGGAAACGCTCGCCGGATTCGCCGCGGAGCATCCGGGTGTCTCCGTGTTTATCCAGTCGGACAAATCGGCGGCGCTGTACGACGCCGTGAAAAACGCGGAGCTGGATGCGGCCGTCTGCCTGCACCCGCCCTTCGCGCTGCCCAAGACCATCGTGTGGGAGCTGCTGCGCGAGGAACCGCTGGTTGTGCTGGCGCCCGCCCGGCTGGCCCGGCGCGATCCGCATGACCTGCTGCGCACCGAGCCGCTGATCCGCTACGACCGCAGCGTGGGCGGCGGCAAGCAGGCCGACCGGTACCTGCGGCGAGCCGGCATCACCGCGCACGAGCGGTTCGAGCTCAGCTCGCTGGTGGCGATCGCCATGATGGTCGACCGGGGCCTGGGTGTGTCTCTCGTGCCCGACATCGCGTCGCCGCTGACGGCAGGCCTGCGCATCGCCAAGTTGACGCTGCCCCAAGCGACCGAGCCGCGCCGGTTCGGCATCTTGTGGCAACGCGCCTCGCCCCGCACGCCGTTGATCCTCTCGTTGTTGCGGCACGCGCGGCAGGCGGCCGCCTGAGCGCTTGCTGGCGCCGATCCCGCGCCGATCCGCCGATGCTCATACGGAATGGGAATGATCCGCGCCGCCCGGAAACACCCGTTCGCCCAGGAAGTCGATGAACACGCGCAGCTTGGGCGACGGGTGCCGGCTGGCCGGCCACAGCACGCGGAAGGTGCCGCTACGGTCCACGTAGTCGTCCAGCACGGTGCGCAACCGGCCGTCGGCCAGCGCCTCGCGGATGGCAAAGTCCGGCAGGCAGGCGATGCCGAGGCCCTGCAACGCRAAGCTCACGCGGGTCTCGATGTTGTTGCAGATCATCGAGGTGGGCAGGTTCAACTCCGGATCAACGGCTGCGCGGCGCAGCGGCCAGGCTTCCAGCTTGCCGCTGTTCGGGAAGCGGTATTGCAGGCAGGCATGCCCGGCCAGGTCCGCGGGCTGCCGGGGCTCCCCGCGCTGCGCGAGATACGCCGGCGATGCCACCAGCAGGATCCGGAACGCGCCAAGGCGCCGCGCCGATAGCCGGGAGTCGCTTGGCTCGCCTGTGCGCACCACGGCATCGAAACCCTCTTCGATCACGTCCACCATGCGGTCGGTGAAATCCAGGTCCAGCTCGATCTCGGGGTACTGCCGCATGAAGTCGCCCAGCACCGGCAGCACCAGCGAACTCACCAGCGGCAGGCTGACGCGCAAGCGCCCGCGCGGCGCTTCGGCTGCGTGCKACAGCTCCTGCTCCGCCGCCTCGATCTCGGCCAGGATGCGGCGGCTGCGCTCCAGGAACTGCGCGCCTTCCGCCGTCAGGGTGATGCTGCGCGTGCTGCGGTGAAACAGCCGCGCGCCGAGCTTTTCTTCCAGTCTGGCCACGCTCTTGCCCACGGCCGACGCAGACACGCCCATCAGGCGGCCGGCGGCCACGAAGCTGCGGGTCTCGGCGACCTGCACAAACACGGTAAAGCCACTCAGGCTGTCCATCGGCTTTCCCCTCATGCCAGGCACCTCGATCCTCGATTACGGACAACCTTGTCCGGATAACCAGGAACTCTAGCCTACTTTTTCCCGAGTCAAATGTTTCTTATCGTTCGCCTGGTCCCCTCAACATTCTTGCGACGAAGGAAAACACGCATGTCCGCCCTCCTGCCCGCCCGCGTCGACGCGGTCATCGAACAAGCCATTGCCGACCACCGCCTGGTCGGCGCCGTAGTGCTGGTTTCCCGCCATGGCGAAGTGATCCACCGCCGCGCCGCCGGCATGGCCGACCGCGAAGCCGCCCTCCCGATGCACGCCGACACGCTGTTCCGCCTGGCGTCGGTGTCCAAACCCATCGTGTCGGCCGCGGCGATGGCGCTGCTGGCGCAAGGCCGGCTGGGACTCGACGAGGCCGTGACCCGCTGGTTGYCGGATTTCACGCCGCGGCTGGCCGACAGCAGCCCCGCCATCATCACCGTGCGGCAACTGATGACCCATACCGCCGGGCTGGGCTACCGCTTCTTCGAAGCCGACGAGCACGGGCCCTATGCCCGCGCAGGCGTGTCGGACGGCATGGACCAGCCGGGCATTACGCTCGCGGAAAACCTGCGYCGCATCGCCAGCGTGCCCTTGCTCTACAAGCCGGGCACCGCCTGGGGCTATTCGCTGGCCACGGACGTGCTTGGCGCCGTGATCGAACGCGTTTGCGACGCGCCGCTGGCCGACGCGGTGCACGCGCTGGTCACGGGTCCGCTGGGCATGGTCGACACCGGCTTTGCCGCGGCCGATGCCGGGCGCCTGGCCACCGCCTACATCAACGACACGCCGGTGCCGCGCCGCATGCGCGCGCGCGATGTGGTCCCTGTCGTTGACGGCACGGCTGGCATCCACTACGCGCCGGCGCGCGCATTGGATACCAGTGCCTTCCCCTCCGGCGGCGCCGGCATGGTTGGCAGCGCCGGCGATTTCCTTCGCTTGCTGGAAACCCTGCGCCAGGGCGGCGAGCCATTGATGCCCGCTGCCTGGGTCGATGAAATGGGCCGCAACCAGACCGGCGCATGGGGCCCGCCCGATGCGCCGGGCACCGGCTTCGGCCTGGGCTTCTCGGTGCTGTACGATCCGGCTGCGGCCGGCTCGCCGGAGTCGGCCGGCACCTGGCGCTGGGGCGGCGCCTACGGGCACTCCTGGTTCGTCGACCGCGCCCGGGGCCTGAGCGTGGCCGCGTTCACCAACACCCTGTACGAAGGCATGTCCGGCCGCTTCGTGATGGACCTGCGCGACGCCGTCTATGGGCAAGAGGCGGTGGCGCAATGAGCCATGTGGCACCCATGAAGGGCATCGATGCTGGCCGCTCCCTGTTCTTTATCGCGCTCGGCCTGTTTGGCCTTTACGCCATCGAGTTCGGCGTGGTCGGCATCCTGCCCGCCATCGTCGCGCGCTACGGGGTCACGGTGGCCCGGGCAGGCTGGCTGGTCGGCCTGTTCGCGCTGGTGGTGGCCGTGTGCGGGCCATTCATGGTGCTGTGGCTGTCGCGCTATGCCCGGCGCAAGGTGCTGGCGGGCTCGCTGTTCGTGTTCGCCGCTTGCAGCGTGCTGTCGGCGTGGGCGCCGAGCTTTGCCGGGCTGATGGCGCTGCGCATCGTCCCCGCGCTGCTGCACCCGGTGTTCTTCTCGCTGGCATTCGCGGCGGCCGTGTCGCTGTACCCGAAGGAGCGAGCCACGCACGCCACGGCGATGGCCTTCGTGGGCACCAGCATGGGCCTGGTGCTGGGCGTGCCGCTCACCGCGTGGATTGCGGCGCGCTTTTCCTATGAAGCCTCCTTCCTGTTCTGCGCCGCCGTCAACGCGGCGGCGGGAATCGGCCTGCAGGCCATGCTGCCGGATGCGGCGCAGCGGCCCGCACCCGCGCAGGCCGCATCCGCCAGCCGGCCCTCGGCCATCCTGCGCAAACCGACGCTGTGGCTCAACCTGATCGCAACCGTGTTCGTCTTCGCCACGATGTTCTCGGTCTACAGCTATGCGGCCGAGTACCTCGCGCGCGAGGCCGGCATGGGTGGCGAGGCTATCAGCGCGCTGCTGGTGGTGTTCGGTATCGGCGGCGTGGCGGGCAACCTGATCGCCGGCCGGTTGCTGGGCAAGAACCTGGCGCGGACCGCGCTGCTGCACCCGGCGGTTCTGGGTGGTGCCTACCTTGTGCTCTACGCCTGCGGCAATGCCTCGTTTGTCCCGATGATCGCGGTCTGCCTGCTATGGGGCGCCGCGCATACCAGCGGCCTGATCGTCAGCCAGATGTGGCTGGCATCCGCTGCGCCGGAAGCCCCGGAGTTCGCGACCAGCCTCTATATCTCGGCCGCCAACCTGGGCGTGGTGTCCGGCTCGGCGGTGGGCGGCTGGTGCATCACCGCAGCGGGCATGACGGGCGCGTTGTGGGGCGGCTGGCTGTTCGCCGCTTTGGCAACGCTGTGCATGGCGCTGAAGCTGCTGCTGTTCGACCGCAAGCCGGGCCGCGCCAGCGTCATGGCGGCTAAAACCTAAAACCAAAAATGCAAGAAGCAGCAGCAGGTATGCCTTGATCGCGATCGCCTTGGCCGGGTCGATGCGTAAAGGCGCCGACCATGGGCACCGCCAGGAACGCCAGGTGCCGCTACCCAGCCACTCCCCAACCACGACTCAACCACGACTCAACCACTACTCAGCCGATTCGCCCACCCGCAGCATGTTCCACGTCAGGCCAAGCTGGGCATCGGTCTTCAGCGAGAGCAACTGGCGGGAGAGCCGGGCCAGATGTGCCTGTTCCGCCAGGTTCTTGCCGACCACGCCTTTTTCCTCGGCGGCGTTGGCAAGCACGCCCTCCAGGTCGCCGTAGCGCTGCAGGAGCTTGGCCGCGGTCTTGGCCCCGACCTTCTCGACACCGGGGATATCGTCCGTGCTATCCCCCAGCAGCGCGAGATAGTCGGCAAGCTGGTGGCTGCCCACGCCGAACTTATCCATGACGTAGCGTTCATCGAACCAGGACGGCTCCCCGTTCTTCGCGGTGGCAAAGTGGTTGCGCACAATGGCGCCGTCGGCAATCAGCTGCAGCACGTCCTTGTCCGTGCTCACCGGGATCACCTGCCCCTCCTTGCTCGCGGTCCAGCGATAAAAGGCCGTGGCGATGATGTCGTCGGCCTCGTAGCCGTCGATCATGACGGTCTGCAGCCCGAGCACTTCCGTCAGCGTCAGCCGGAAGTCAGGCAGGACCTCCGCCAGTTCCGGGTCCATGGGCTTGCGGTGCTGGCGGTACTGGGGATAGAGCGCGTGCCGCCAGGTCTTGCCGCCCGTATCAAACGCCGCCAGCGCGTGCGTGGGCTTGCAGTCGGTCAAGGCCCGGCGGAACGAGGCCAGCGCCGAAAGCACGGCACCCTCAACCTTGGTCGGGATGTCTTCGGCCGGGTTGGCTTCATAGACCCGGCGCAGGATGTTCAGGCCGTCGATCAGCAGTAGTGTGTGCTTCATTGTTCTTGCGATTCTTGCGATGCGTGCAGTCAGACCCTCTATTCTGACGTGCGACGCCCGTCGCGCAACCTTTTCGGGCGGGGGAATCAGCAAGAATGCGGGGTTGCGCCGGCGGTCCACCTCGTCTAGTCTGAGCAGACTCAACCTACGCCCGGAAATGAACAACAATCACGACACTCGCCAGGCAGTAATCGACGCCCTGCAAAAGACGGGCACCCCGATGGATGCATATCAGGTCGCAAAGGCCACGGGCGTCAGCCCGATCCAGGCAGCGCGGACACTCACGAAGCTCGCCGCGAAAGGCGTCGTGCAGACCGATGCCCAGCTTGGCGCCGAGGCCGACTTGTCCGCGCAGTTCCGCCTGGCTCCGGCGCCGAAGGATGCCGCCGGAGGGTAAGAGCGGGGGTGGTTGCTGCCAGGCCGGCGCCAGGATTTGGTGCATGTGCACCGCCGATCTCACGGGCAATCGTGTCCGTTGATGCTGCGCGTGCGGCGAATACGTGGCTTGACGACGGGATCGGCCACCGCTCGGATGCCCGACAAAGCGCGAATGCCGCGCTCATTCTTGCAGCATCTGCATTGATTCTGGCAATCCGCCGAGACCATTTCTGAAAATAATCCCAATCAGGACTATCCATGACGCACCAACCCGCGTATATTTCGGCCCGCGGGGTGGAGCAGTTGGCAGCTCGTCGGGCTCATAACCCGAAGGTCGCAGGTTCAAGTCCTGCCCCCGCAACCAGATTCTGAAAGCCCGTACGGTTCACGCCGCACGGGCTTTTTTGCGTTGGCACGGCGCTGGAGGCGCGGTGGCATGCCGAGGGGCAAATGGGTCCGGCGGGATGTCGGGCCGCGCCCTGCACTTTCCGGCGCCTATTCAGGCTTGATACTCCCGTCCTTGATGACCTGCGCCCATTGCGCTGTTTCGCTATCGACGAAACGCCTGAACTCTGCCGGGGTGGAGCCGGCCGGCTCAGCGCCGATGGCAAGCAAGCGTTGCCTCACCGCTGGCGACTGGAGGATTTGCCGCACCAGGCCGCTAAGCCGGTCCACGATCGCCGGCGGCGTGCCGGCGGGTGCGAAGAGCCCGTTCCATTCGTAGACCTGGTAGCCCGCCAGCCCGGACTCCGCCACGGTGGGCGTATCTGGCAGCGCGGGAGCGCGCTTGGTCCCCGTGGTGGCAAGCACCTTCAGCTTCTGGCCTTTGACGAGCGGGTACGAGGCCGCCATGTTGCTGAACATCAGGTCCACCTGGCCGCCCATCAGGTCGCTCAGCGCCGGCGCGCCACCCTTGTAAGGCACGTGGAGCAGGTTCAGCCCGGACTGCTGGCTGAACAAGGCCGCCGCGAGATGCTGGGCGGTTCCCGGGCCGGCGGACGCATAGCTCAGCTTGCCGGGTTTTGCCTTGGCGGCGGCAATCAGGTCCTGGGGCTTGTTGAACGGCGAATTCGGCGGCACCACGAGAAGATTCGGCACCAGCACGACGAGCGAAACGGGGACGAAGTCCTTGTTGGTGTCATACGGCAGCCGGGGCTGCAGGCTGGGGTTGACCGAGTGGGCGGTAGCGTCGAGCAGCAGCGTGTAGCCGTCGGCCGCCGCCTTCGCTACCGCGCCTGCGCCAATGACGCCGCTGGCACCCGGACGATTGTCGACCACCACCGTCTGCCCAAGCTTCGCGCCAAGCGGAGCGGCCAGGATCCGCGCCACGGTGTCCGCCGCACCGCCGGCCGGGTAAGGCACCACCAGGCGAATGGGATGGTCCGGATAGCCAGCGGCGTTGGCATTGGCGGTGACCGTAGTCCCGAACAGCGGCAGGACCACTATCAGCCCCTTGGCGACAAACTTCTTGTGCATGTGTTCGACTCCGTCGATTTGCAATGCGTTGAATTCAGTAACGCGGCCGGCTAGACCGTGGCAATCGGCGTCGCCGGCGAGCCAACCGCGCCGGGCAGGCGCAGCGGCGGCGCGGTCAGCAGGAAGCGGCTGCGGCCGTGCGCGCGCAGCCAGCGCGCCAGCGGCGTCAGGTACCACAGCTCGCCGAGATGAATGCCGTTCTTGAACAGGCAATGCGCGTGCAGCGGCAGGCGCGGGCCGCGGATCGGCGACGGCGTCAGCGGCTTCGGCACCACCAGCTCGACCGCCGGGTTGTCCGCCAGCAGGCAAGCCAGCCTGGTGTCGACAATCCAGTTCAGCAGCTTGCTGTCGTAGCCATCGAGGCCGCTGCCACTGTMATGCAGGCGCTTGACGTCCGGGTTGCCGTTCATCGCCAGCAGCATGTCGGCAAAGCCGGTGTGGATACAGACCATGTCGCCGGCCTCCACMTGGATGCTGTCGGCATCGAGGATGCGCATCAGCTCGTCGTACCCGACGGCATGGCGCTTGCGGCCAATATGGTGTTCGAGGTCCAGCATCACGCCACGGCCTTGCGCCCCATGCTCCGCCAGCACGGCGATGCTGAGCGCTTGCGCCACCGGATCCTGGTAGCGCGCCCAGGGCTCGGCGCTGCTGACTTCATGGCCAGGCCGGATGTGCTCTCCCGCCTTGAAGCCGTTGTAGAAAACCGCCTCCGGCACACCGTCGCCATCGGCATCGAAGTGGCTGCCAACGTGCGCCAGGCTGTCCCACTGCGTGGAGTACTGCAGGCTCATGAGCACCACATCGTCGTTGACCACATCGGTGATGCTCGGGTCCTCGGATGCGTACGACCAGCAGAATCCCTGCTGCCCGGCGCTCTTGCCGTCCCGCAGGACCGAGAAGCGGCGCGGCGGCTGCCGGCGCGGATTCATCGCCGAGCCGCCCGGCAGGTCCAGCGGCAAGGACAGGCAGAACGTCCTCCCCTCCTTCACTTCGGCGATGCCTTGCAGCACCTTGGCCTCGTCCACCAGGTTCATCCGGCCGCGTTGGTCGTCATCTCCGAACTCGCCCCAGTGGCTGCCCTCCGGGCTATGCTTCCAGCGTCGCGTCATGCCTTGTCTCCCGCCGCAATCTTGCTTGGGCCAATCGGCAGCCCCGCCACATCCATGTCGATGCGCAGGATGTCACCCGCCGTGGAGTCCGTCACGAACAGCGTCTTGCCGGCCGCGCCGCCAAAGGCGAGATTGGTCAGGGAATGCCCGGCGGGGCCACGCAGCACCTGCAGCGGCTCGGCGCGGTGGTTCAGCACCCAGACGTAGCCCAGCCCCGGGTTCGCCACCAGCAGCCGGCCGCAGGCATCCATGGCCAGCCCGTCCGGGCCGCTCGGGCCGTATGACGTAAAGAACTGGCCCGCCTTGGAGACGCCGCCATCGGCGAGGATCGGCATGCGCCATACGCAATTGCCACGGGTCACCGCCACGAACAGGACTTTCTCGTCGGGGGACAGCACGATGCCGTTGGGGCTGGGCACATTGGACAGCAGCAGCTCCAGACGGCCAGCGGCACTCAGGCGATAGACGCGGCCGGTAGGATCGTGCAGCCCGGTCTGCCCCTGGTCCGTGAAGTAGATGTTCCCTTGCGTATCGATGGTGAGGTCGTTGACGCCCTTGAAGCTCTCGGTATTGCGGCGGCMCAGGTATGGCGCCACGTGTCCGCTGCGCGTGTCGAGCAGCATCAGCCCGTTGCGGTAGTCCGTCACCAGCAGTTCCGTCGGGCTGAGAAACTTCATGCCATTGGGCTCGCCGTCCCATTGCGCCACCAGTTCCCAGTCGCCCTTCGGATCAATACGAAAGACGCGGCCGTAGGGGATGTCGGTGACGTAGAGATTGCCGGCGCCGTCAAACACCGGCCCCTCCAGGAAGGCGTCGATCTCGCGCCCACCCTGATTGGCGTCGGCCCAGACCGTGCGCCTGGGCTGGCGGTATCGCATCGGCATGCGGGTGAAAGTATCCAGCTCACGGACTTCCGGGGGATTCAGCAAGAACATGGCAATGGCGCAGCGCGCGATGAGGTTGACTCGAAATCAATCGGCCTTGAGCCCAAGCTCCTGGGCGATCTGGCTATAAGTGGCGACTTCACGGCGGATCTGCCGGGCAAACTCTTCGCCGCATAGTGCCTCGGGCTCCAGCCCGAGCGCGCGCAGCTTCCCCGTGGTGCCGGGCGCGGCCAGGTAGGCCTGCACCTCGCGCTCGAGCATGCGCACGTGCGCGTCCGGCATGCTTGCCGGCGCGAGGACGCCGTACCACGCGTCGGCGGCATAGCCCTTCACGCCGGCCTGCTCGAAGGTGGGCACGTCCGGCAACTGCGCGGAGCGTGCCGGACTGGCGATCGCCAATGCGGTCAGCCTGCCCGCCTTGATCTGCGGCAAGACGGAGCCGAGCGACGCGAACGAAGCATCCACCTGCCCCGCCATCAGGTCATTGACCACCTGCGCCGCCCCTTTGTATGGGACGGCGGTCATGCGTATCCCTGCCTCGCGCGCGAACAGCTCGCTGGCGAAGTGCACCGAGCTGCCGACGCCAGGTGTGCCATAGGTGACTGACAACGGCTTTGCCTTGGCCTTCTGCAGGAACTCGCCCAACGTCCTGACCTGCAACGAAGGCCCGACCACCAGCACCGTGGGGGCAACAGCGACCACGCAGACCGGCTTGAACGACCTGATCGCGTCGAAGTTGACGCGGGTGCTGTAAAGCGCCGGGATCATGGTGTGGTTGGTGGCTGCCATCAGCAACGTGTGGCCGTCCGTGGCGTTGGCTACGGCTTGCGCCGCGATGATGGTATTGGCACCGGGCTTGTTGTCCACCACCATCGGCTGCCCCAGCCCTTTGCCCGCTTGCGCGGCGAAACCGCGCGCCACCACATCGGTCGGGCCTCCGGCGGAAAAGCCGACCACCAGCCGCAGCGGCCTGGCCGGCCACGCCTGCGCTTGCGCGCTCACCCCGGATGGCAATGCCAGAGCGCCCACGGCCAGCAGCAGGCTGCATGCCGGGATGYGGCGTCGAATGGAAATGTGCTGTAGCGTCATGTCATTGCTTTTCAAACGCAGTGTTGGCCGCTATCTTGCCCCAGAATGCCGTGCGCTCGGCGAGCTGCCTGGAGAACGCCGGCGCATCCCAGTAGCCCGGATTCGCGCCAATGCCTTCGGCGAAGGTCTTCATGTCCTGAGAGGCCATGGCAGCCGCCACTTCTTTTTGAAGGCGCTCCAGCACCTTCGGCGGCGTGCCCTTGGGTGCCCACAGGCCGGTGAAGTTGACGACACCATAGCCCTTGACACCCGCCTCGGCAAAGGTCGGCACATTGGGCAGCGCAGCAAGGCGCTTGTCGCCGCTCACCGCCAGCAGGCGCAGGCTGCCGCCTTTGACCTGCCCGATGACGCCGGGCGTGGAAGCAATCTGATAGTCCACCGTGCCGCCGAGCAGCGCCAGCGTGGCCTCGCCCGCCCCCTTGAACGGCACGTGCATGAAGTGCGCGCCAGTGGCCACGCCCAGGGCTTCGCTGGCAAAGTGCGGCGTGGTGCCGGCGCCGCCCGATCCATAGCTCACCTTGCCATCGCCGGCGCGGGCCGCGGCGATCAGGTCGCTCATCGTCTTGAACTTGCCGTCTGCCTTGACCGCCACGGCCATCGGCGCGAACACGAAGGCGGCCACCGGCTGCAAGTCGTTGGCGTAGTCGAACGGCAACTTCTTGAAAATATGCGGCAACAAGGAATACGTAGTGTCGTTGGCGAGCAGCGTGTAGCCGTCGGCCGGGGCGCGCGCCACTTGCGTGGTGCCGATGGTGCCGGTGGCGCCAGCCTTGTTTTCAACGACGAAGCTCTGGCCGGTTTGCTMGGTGAGGCGCTGGGCCATCTTGCGGGTGACTGCGTCGACGGCGCCGCCCGGGGGGTAAGGGACGACGATCCTGACGGGCTTTTCAGGCCAGGTCTGCGCGTGCGCCGACATGGCGATGAAGGCGATCGCTGCCAGCGCGCAGCGGCACGGAACCGATGCACGGGTTGATCTGGTGTTCATGGTTGTCTCCTGCTGTTTGTTTCCTGGGGCCAATCGCTGTTTCGTGCGTCTTGCCCAGCTGTCGTCGCAGCGCGCGACTTTGGCCCGCTTAGCCGGCTTCGTTCAGCGCGGCCAGCACGCCTAGCGTGTTCTGCGCCGCCGCCACGCCCATGTTCACGTAAGCAGCGCTGGTCACGCCACCAATATGCGGGCTGAGCAGAAAGCCAGGCTGGCCGTGGAAGATATGCGGCACCGTCATCGGCTCGACCGCGAARCTGTCCAGCCCCGCCACGGCCACCTGCCCGGACCGCACCGCAGCCAGCAACGCAGGTTCGTCGATCAGCCCGCCGCGCGCGGTGTTGACCAGCATCACGCCCGGCTTGCAGCGCGCCAGCGTTTGGGCGTTGATCATCGCCCTGTTCTCGGGGGTCAGCGGGCAGTGCAGCGAGATCGCGTCGGACTCGCGCCAGATCGCGTCCAGGTCCACCGGCTCGATGTAGCCGGGCAGATCGGCAGCGAACGGATCGAAACCGATCACGCGCATGTCCATCGCATCGCACATCCTGGCAAAGCGCCGTCCAATGGCGCCGAGGCCGATCAGGCCAATGGTGCGGCCCGCCAGCTCGACGCTTTTGTGCGTGGCCTTGTCCCAATGGCCGGCATGCATGCGTTCGTTGAGTTGCACCAAGGATTTGGCGCAGCCCAGCAGCAGGGCCAGGGCCTGTTCCGCCACGGCGGCCGCGTTGGCGCCAACCGCGGCCGTGACCTCGATGCCACGCGCGGCGGCAGCGGGCTTGTCGATGGTGTCGGTGCCGCTGCCGTGCTTGGAGATGACCTTCAGGGCCGGCGCGGCGTCCATGATCTCCGGTGTCACGGCGCCGTAGCGCACGATGATGCCGACCGGGTTGTGGCGCTGCGCCAGCGCCACCAGATCGGCGGCCTGGGGCRTCTTGCCGGCGTAGACGATCTCAAAATCGCCGAGCAATGCCTCGGCTTGTGGCGCGAGGTCGGCCGCGGTGACGAGGATGGCTGGCTTGGTGCTCACAGCGTCTCTCCCTCTTTCAGCACGCCGGCGGTAACAAGCGAAGCGAGCAGCCACGGGGCGCTGGTCTTGCCTTCCTTGATCTGCGCGATGCGGCGGGCTTCGGCGGCTTCCTTGTGCTCGGCGAGCGGCAGCAGCGATGCGATCTTTTCACGCTCGACCACCACCAGGCCATCGGCGTCGCCACAGATGAAGTCGCCAGGGTTGACCGTGACGCCGCCGACCGAGACCGGGTGGCCGATGCGCCCGCCCACTTCCTTGGTCGGGCCGTTGGGGTTGGTGCCCACCGAGAACACCGGGTAATCCATTTCGTCGATTTCCAGGCTGTCGCGCACCGCGCCGTCGATCACCACGCCGGCGATGCCGCGCTGGCGGCATGCATTCATCATGATGGTGCCCATCAGCGCGCTGCTCTGGTCACCCTTGCCGTCGATCACCAGCACGTCGCCGGGCTGGGCCAGCGCCATCGCGGCATGGATCATCAGGTTGTCGCCGGGGCGCACCTCCACCGTGAAGGCCGTGCCGGCCAGCTTCATGTGCGGGCGCAACGCCCTGATGCGGCCGTGCAGCGCGCCCCGGCGGCCGGCCACGTCGGCCAGGATCGCAGGCTGGAATTTCGCGGCCTGGGCGACGATGTCGGCGGGTACGCGGTCGAAGGATTTGACGATGTTGGGCAGGCTCATGGCATGGCTCCGTGGATTCGGGGGTGGCAACGGGTAAGGGGGTAACCGGTAAGCGGTAAGCGGTAACGGGTAAGCGGATAGAGAGGGTGGGCGACGGGTGCGGGAATCAGTCGACCTGTGCGCCGGATGCCTTGACGGCGGCCGACCAGCGCACGGTGTCCTTCTTCATCAGGGCGCCGAACTGCTCGGGGGTGCCGCCCAATACGTCGGCGCCCTGGTCGTTCAGTTTCTTCTTCAGGTCGGGCACCTGCAGCGCCTTGTTGAACTCGGCGTTCAGGCGCGCCACGATGTCCTTGGGCGTGGCGGCGGGCGCCACGAAGCCGAACCACGTCACGGCCTCAAACCCGCCGTAGCCGGACTCGGCAATGGTGGGCACGTTGGGCAGGTCGCCCATGCGCTTGGCCGAGGTGACAGCCAGCGCGCGCATCTTGCCGTTGCGGATATGGCCGATCAGCGTCGGCACCGACGACAGGTACAACTGCACCTGCCCGCCGATCAGGTCGTTGACGGCTTGGGCCGCGCCCTTGTATGGCACGTGGGTGAGCTTGATGCCGGCCGTCTTCTGGAACAGCTCGCTGGTCAGGTGCGCCACGGTGCCGTTGCCCGGCGAGGCCACGTTGATGGTGCCCGGACGCGCCTTGCTGGCGGCCACCACATCGGCCAGCGTCTTGTAGGGCGAATCCACGTTGGTCACCAGCACCAGCGGCGCGCTGGCCACCAGGCCCACCGGCGTGAGGTCCTTCGCCACGTCGTAGGGCAGCTTGCGGTAGAGCGTGGGGTTGATGGCCAGGTTGCTGGTCTGGCCGAGCACGATGGTGTAGCCGTCGCCGCTGGCCTTGGCCGCGGCATCCACGCCGAGGTTGCCGCCGGAGCCCGGCTTGTTGTCCACCACGAAGCGCCAGCCCTGGGCCATCGCTACCTTGTTGGTGACCTCGCGGGCAATGATGTCCGTGCCGCCGCCGGCCGGGAACGGCACGATCACGCGGATGGGCTTGGCGGGATAGGCTTGAGCTTGAGCCTGCGCCAGGGCCGGAAAGGCCAGGGCGCAAAGGATGGCGGTGGTCAGGCCGCGGCGCAGCAGCGTCATTGCTTGTCTCCAGATCTCGTTATTTGTTGGAACGGATTCTGGATGGTCGTTGCACGCAGTACAATACGGTTTCACTGTACGCAACCCATTCCACACCATGGACTCCTCCAATTCCCCCATCGCCGGCGAGGCGGCTGACGACGCCGGCGGCGGCGTCATCGCGGTACGGCGGGCGCTGCGCGTCCTGGAAGCCTTCGGTGTCAGCGACGCGCAACTCACACTGGCCGAGCTCAGCCGCCGCACCGGCTTTCACAAGACCACCGTGCTGCGCCTCGCGCGCACGCTGGCAAGCGACGACTACCTGGTCCAGAAGGAGGACGGCAGCTGGCGGCTCGGGCGCGCCGCCGGCTGGCTGGGTGCGTGCTACCAGGCCACCTTCAATGTGCACGAAGTGGTGGAGCCGGTACTGCGGGAACTGACCATCAGGACCGGGGAAAGCGCGTCGTTCTACGTGCGCGAGGGCCAGCAGCGCATGTGCCTGGTGCGCGTGGAAGGGCCGCAAGCCATCCGGCACCATGTGCGCATCGGCTCAGCGCTGCCGCTGGACAGCGGCGCGCCGGGGCGCGTCATCCTGGCATTTTCCGGGGAGCCGGGCGAGCCTTATGAATCGATCCGGCGGCGGGGCTATCACCTGTCGATGGGCGAGCGCGAGCCGGAAGTCTCCAGCGTGTCGGCGCCGGTGTTTGGCCTGCACTGGAAGCTGCTCGGGTCGGCGTGCATCTCCGGCCCGTCCTCTCGCCTGAGCGAGCAAAGGCTGCTCGCGCTGGCACAGACCGTCATGGATGCGGCCAACCAGCTCTCGTATGCGATGGCGGGAAGCCATCGGCCGGCGCCGGAGGCCGCCTCGGGCAGTCCGGCGACCTGGCACCCCTGACCGGGCCTGCCTGCACGTCTGGCTGGCACAAAACGCCGTCTGGCTGGCAATATGCGGATGGCGCGCCGGATGCTCCGGCCATGCCTCTTGCCCGATTTTTTCCGATACCGGGCCTAACCCGACAACGCGATATCCGCTGAAGCAAAGGAGTGAAGCGCATGCCCCCGCTCGAGACACTATTGCCATTCTTTGGCATCGCCGTGGTGCTTGGACTGACGCCGGGCCCGGACAATGTCTTTGTGCTGCTGCAATCCGCCATGCGGGGGCCCCGCGCGGGCATGGTCGTGGTGCTTGGCCTGTGCACCGGGCTGCTGGTGCATACAGCCGCGGTCGCCTTTGGCCTGGCCGCGCTGTTCGCCGCGTCCAAGCTCGCATTCATGGTGCTCAAGATCGCCGGCGCGCTATACCTGGCCTATCTTGCGTGGCAGGCGTTCCGCGCCCCGGTGGGCGCGATGCGCCAGGGCAGCGGCGACAAGGCTGGCGTGGGGCATATGTACCGCCGGGGCGTGGTGATGAACCTGACCAACCCCAAGGTGGTGATCTTCTTCCTTGCGTTCCTGCCGCAGTTCGTCGCGCCGGACCGTGGCCATATCGGGCTGCAGATCATGGTGCTCGGCGTGGTGTTTATCATCGCCACCCTGCTGGTCTTTTCGGTCATCGCCTACTGCTCGGCCATGTTCGGCGCCCTGCTGCTGCGCTCGGCACGCGCGCAGCGCGCGCTGAACTGGTTTGCGGGGGTGGTGTTCCTGGGGCTGGCCGCGMGGCTGGCGTCGTCGAGGATGTAGGGCGGAGCTGGGAGTTCGGAGTTTTGATGCTTCAGTGGGGGGAGTGTGCGATGTGTATTGCTTGTGGCCCGCTGACGCGGGGGGGTGCGTTGTGGGCGGGGTTTTACTACTTCTAGCTGCTGTCGCGGCTGTACGGTGTTGGCCGTTTTGGAACGTGTGAGATGTCACTTCTCTTTACTCGTAAAGAGAAGTAACCAAGAGAAAGCGATCCTTGCAGGAGGCTGGCGTGGCGTCATTGGGAATCCCGATGGTTTCGTCGTACGGCCCCGGGTGCTAATGGACTCGTGCCGTTACCAGTTTAGATCACCACGACCCTGCATATGCCCAGGGATGCGTGGTGCCCCCCCGGTAGCGCCCACCACGAACTTCAAGCCGTCTGTCGCTCGCGGTGCAGGCGGCCACGAAGTTGCAAGCGTCCCGTTTCCGTCGTGGGCGCRGTGGCACCGAATCGAAAGGCCAAAGAATTCTTCCGCCGCGCCCACCCCACCACGAAACCATCACGGCGTGATATATCGTGGCACTTTGCACCGGTACCGGCAGATAGATGAATGAGCAGGGATGCCGCTACCGAGCAGCCTCACCACGAAACCAGCGCCACCCGCAGGATCGTGGCCATTCAAATCGGTAACGGCATGAGGCCATTAAAACCCGGGGCCTGACGACGAAACCACCGGGCTACGCAACCCCGACAAGCCAGCCTCCTGCAAGGATCGCTTTCTTTTGGTCACTTTTCTTTACGAGTAAAGAAAAGTGACATCCCACACGTTCCAAAACGGCCAACCCCGTACAGCCGCGACAGCAGCTAGATGCAATAAAACCCCGCCCACAACGCACCCCCCGCGTCAGCGGGCCACGCCGAACACCCGCTTCACCCTCTCCCACATCACACCCACCATCATCGCTACCGGATTCATCTGCGTGACCTGGCTGCGCTCGCTCTCCGACAGCGACGGGTCCATCTTGCGGGCGACGTTCTTGCCGAAATCCGCCATCATGCGCCGGACAAAATCGCGCACCAGCCCGGAGCGGGAGAACTGCGCCAGCGGTCCTTGCAGGGAGTACTGCAGGTCGATCAGCACTTCGGTCTCGCCCGCCGATATCGCCTGCAGCACATAGGTGATATCGCCAGCGGCCTTGGAGTTGCTCAGTGAATCCTGCCCCGCGCCCTTGAGCACGCCGCGCCGGTTCGCGTCGTCCCGCTCGAGCCGCGCCGCGCCGTTGAAGCGCGCCGCCATCGGTCCGAACTTGATCGCCACATGCCCCTTGACGCGATCGCCATCCTGCTCGGTGAGCGCCGCGCCCGACAGGCAGCTTGCCACCGCCGGCAGGTCCGCCATGAAGCGCCACACGTCGTCGGCCGGGAACGGCACCTTGAAGCCGCCGTCGATGCGCGACCAGCCCTTTTTGTCGGCGCTGCGCTCGGCTTCTTCCTTGGCGGCAGGCTCGGCGTGGGCCTGGACAGCGCTGTCGGCTGCAGGCGTGAAGCAGACGAACTCGCGTTTCACCTCCACGGCTACGGCTTGCACCGTGCTGCCCGCAGCGCGCGGCTTGCGCTGCGCCAGCACCGAGCTGATCGCGGCCACGATCCCCATATAGCCCGTGCAGCGGCAGAGGTTGCCCGATAGCTCATGACGGATGGTTGCCTCATCGGCATCCGGCAGCCGCAGCACGATGTCGCGGGCGGTGGCCAGCATGCCGGGTGTGCAGTAGCCGCATTGGAGCGCGTGGTGCTGGTTGAACGCGGCGCGCAGCTCGCGCATCACGGGGTCGTCGTCATAGCCTTCGATGGTCACCACCTTGCTGCCGGCGCAGGCGCTGGCAAAGGTGATGCACGAGCGCACGGGCTTGTCGTCGACCAGCACGGTGCAGGCGCCGCAAACCCCGTGCTCGCAGCCCAGGTGGGTGCCAGTCAGGCCCTGTCCGTCGCGCAGGAAGTCGCCCAGGTGGGTGCGGTGCGCGCAGGCGCCGGCAGCTGCGCGGCCGTTGATCGTCAATGCGATGGTTTCCACTGCGGCCCTCAGTTAAAAAGTTGTTCGATGCAGCGCGTGACGGCAACGCAGCAGAGCTTGCGGTCGATCGCATCCTTGGCCGGCGTGGCCTGCGTCACGGCGGCCAGCACGGCCTGCGGCGTGAGCGCGGCGGGGCCGTGCGTGGCAATGTCGCTGGCGAGGCCGCGCAGCAGCGCCGGCGCGCCGTCGAGCGCGCCCAGCGCGATGCGGGCAAAGCGCGTGGACGGATCGAAGTACGCGGCGCAGCTGGCCTCGGCGAACTCGCCGGTCTTGCGGCACAGCTTGTGGTAGCCCCAGCGCGCGGCCTCGGGCTGGCTGGGCACATGGACAGCGCAGATCAGCTCGCCTTCGGTGAGCGCCGTGGTGTACGCACCCAGCATGAACTCCGTCATGGGCACGATGCGCGTGCCGGCCTTGGATGCAAGCTCGATCTGCGCGCCGACGGCGGTCAGCACCACCACCCAGTCCGCCGCGGGATCGGCGTGCGCCAGGCTGCCGCCGATGGTGCCGCGATTGCGGATGGCGCGGTAGGCGATGCCGCGCGCCACGGATTGCAGCATGCCGCCGCGCAGTGCCGGGAATTCGCCATCCTCGATCTGCGCATGGGTGACCGCCGCGCCGATGCGCACGCGATCCTGCTGCACGGCGACCGTGCGCAACTCGGCAAGCTTCGACAGATCGTAGATGGCATCGGGCCGCGTCAGGCGCAGGTTAAGCATCGGGCCCATGGACTGTCCGCCGCCCATGACCTTGGCGTTGTCGGTGCGGTCCGCCAGCGCGGCGCAGGTGGCGGCCAGCGTGGGGGCCGCGTGATAGGTGAATGCAGCTGCTTTCATGATGGTTCAGGCCGCCTCTCTGGTTGGCGTGGCTTGCGGATTCCGGGCTTGCTCGGCGCGGGCCAGCGCTTCGAGCACCTTGCGCGGCGTGAGGGGCGTCTCCAGCAACTCCACGCCGAACTGGCCCAGCGCGTCGTTGACCGCGTTGAAGATGGCCGCGGGGGGCGCGATGGCGCCGCCCTCGCCCATGCCCTTGGCGCCGAATTCCGTATGCGGCGACGGCGTCTCGAAATGGTGGATGCGGATCGAGGGGATCTCGGTCGGGCCGGGCAGCATGTAGTCGGCCAGCGTGGAGGCCAGCGGCTGGCCGTTGCCGTCGTAGCGCATCTCCTCGAACATGGCCGTGCCGATGCCTTGCGCCACGCCGCCATAAGTCTGCCCTTCCACCACCATGGGGTTGACCATGGTGCCGCAATCTTCCACCACCACGTAGTCGAGGATCTCGACGTGGCCGGAATCCGTGTCGACCTCCACCAGCGCGGCGTGGGTGGAGTACGTGAAGCTGCCGGTATCCACGTTGGGCTTGTAGCCCATGGTGGTTTCCAGCCCGGTGGGATCCACATTGGCGGGCAGCCGCTGCGGGTTGATGTACCAGGCGTTGGCGATTTCGCTGATCGGCACGGCGGCCTCGCCCGCCGTCACCGAACCACCTGCCAGCGTCGCCTCGTCCTCGGGACACTGCAGCATATGCGCGCCGATCTTCAGCAAGCGCGGCACCAGCGCCTTGCAGGCGCGCGATACCGCACCGCCCGACATCACCAGCGAGCGCGAGGCATAGGTGCCGGTGGAGAATGGCGTCACGCCGGTGTCCCCGTGCACGACCTTCACGCGCGACACATCGATGCCGAGGATCTCGTGCGCGATCTGGGCAAAGGTGGTTTCCATGCCCTGGCCATGCGAGTGCACGCCAACGCGGACTTCCAGCCCGCCGTCCGGCGTGATGCGCACGGTGGCGGAATCGAAGCCGGGAATCACCGGCGTGCCCCAGGCGGCGAACACCGAGGTGCCGTGCGCCGATTGCTCGGTGTAGGTGCCAAAGCCCACGCCGAGATAGCGCGARCCGGCCGAAGGATCGTTCAGTCTTTGACGCTGGCGCTCGCGGATGCGCGCCAGCCCGATCATCTCCGCGGCCTTGCGCACGCTGGCCGGGTAGTCGCCCCCGTCGAAGTGCTTGTTGGTGACGTTGACGTAGGGCATGGATTCCGGCTGGACCAGGTTCTCGCAGCGGACTTCCCACGGCTCGCGCTTGACCTCGCGCGCCAGCGCATCCATCAGCAGTTCCATGGCAAAGCACACGCCAGTGCGCGCCACGCCGCGGTACGGGACAAAGCCGGGCTTGTTGGTGGCCACGCATTCCGTGATGCAGCGGTAGCCATCGAAGGCGTACGGCCCCGGCAGGTTGCCGATGGCCTGGCCCGGTTCGAGGCCGATGGTGAAGGGCCACACCGAATAGGCGCCACCGTCGATGGCGATCCTGGCGTCCAGCGCCAGCAAGCGCCCGCGCGCGTCGGCGTAGGCCGTGACCTCGTAGTGGTGCTCGCGCGAGTTGRCGCCCGCGGTCAGGTGTTCGCGCCGGTCCTCGATAAAGCGGAACGGCTTGCGGTACGTCATGGCGAGCCAGGCGATGCACAGTTCCTCTTGCTGCAGCACGCACTTGTAGCCAAAGGCGCCGCCCACGTCGGGCGAGATCACGCGGACTTTCTCCTGCTCTAGGCCCAGGCAATGGCTGAGCACCGTGCGGATCATGTGCGGCACCTGGGTGGCGCTGTAGACGATCAGCTGGTCGAACTGGTGGTCCCAGTAAGCCAGCACGGCCTTGCCTTCCATCGGCACCATGCACTGGCGCGCCAGGTCGATCTTGCGGCTGACCACCACGGAGGCCGTCTTGCTGAGCGTGTCGAAATTCTTGTCGGCGGTGAGTGTGAGGAAGTGGTTGTCCTTCCAGTGCTCGTGCACGCGCGTGATGTCGCTGCCCTGCCGCGCGCCATCGACATCGGTGAGCGCCGGCAGTTCATCCAGCTCCGCGACGATGCGCTCGGCAATGTCCTCGGCTTGCGCGCGGGTCCGCGCGAAGGCCATGGCGATGGGCTCGCCGACAAAGCGGACCTTGCCGGCAGCCAAGGGCGGCTGCGCCGACGGCTGGTACGACGGGAAAGCCGAGTCGGCCACGATGTCGAGCGCGCCATGCATGTCGTCACGCCCGATCACCGCATGCTCCAGCCCCTGCGGCTTGTGCAGCGCCAGCAGCCGCGCGTGCGCCATGGGGCTGCGCAGGAACGCAACCTCCTGCAGGCCGGGCATGGCGATGTCGGCGACGAAGCGGCCCTTGCCATGCAGGTGGCGCGCGTCCTCCTTGCGGGCCACGCGCGCGCCTACGCCCTGCCCGCCTTCCTTCTCGATGTGGTCTTTGTCCATACATTCCTCCAGCCCGGGCTTGCMGCCGTCCGTGACTGCTTTGTGGGGTTCGTGGGGTCCGTCGCGCTCGTGGCGTTCGTGAACGGCGATCGTCCTGGCAACCGGCTGATCGATAAGCCATACCCATGCGCCAGTGCGCATGCGCGCCGCATATATTCAGTGCACTGAGCGTATCGCCACATTGGCGAAGCAAACGACAACCGTCAATTGGGGCTTTAGCCGATGCAGTGCGCGGGGCGCCGCTCAGAGCCGTGCCAGTGCCGCCAGCGCCTGCTCGCGTGGCATCACGGCGGCGTATTTCTGCTCCATGTCGAACAGGTTGGCCGCGTGCGGCTGGATTGCGCGGTCGCCCACGCAGTCCGACACCACCAGCGGGCGGAAACCGTGCGACATGGCATCGACCACGCTGGCGCGCACGCAGCCGCTGGTGACCGCGCCGGCCACCACCAGCGTGCGCACGCCGCGCTGCGTCAGCCACGCCGCCAGCGACGTGCCGAAAAAGGCGGACGGCACGGTCTTGCGCACCACCAGTTCGCCATCGCGCGGGGCCAGTTGCGCAACGATCGCGCTGGCCTGCCCATGCTCCTTGAGCGTCAGCAGGCCGGGCACCTTCAGCGTGAAGATGTTCCGGTCGCCGTCGTCGTCGGCAAACACAATGCGGCTGTGCGCCACCGCCCAGCCCTGTTCCCGCGCGCGGTCCAGCAGCGGCACCGTGTTGGCGATGGCCTCGGCGATATTGCCGCCGCCGAACATCGCCGGATCGGCGAAGCCGTTGACGAAGTCGACGATCAGCAGGCCTACGGGGCCCTGCAGCGGCAGTTGGGTGCCGAAGCCCTGGCGCTCGTAGGTGGGGAGTTCGCAATGTCTCGTCATTTGCTGTTCCGTCCGTCCAGTACCTTGCCTTGCCGGACCACGTCCTCGCCGTCCAGGCTCACGGTGCAGTTACGCAACGGGATATCGATATGGCAGGCGGTGGTGCGGCTGCCGCCTGCCTCGTTGTTGGGGCCGAGCGAGAACAGGAAATTGCCCTCGTAAGCCCGCGCGTCCATGCCGATCGAGGCCTCCCTGTCATACAGGCCCAGCGTGGACCACCGCGCGCGCGGCTGCAGGCCCCAGCCGATGTGCGAGATGGCATAGGCCTCGCGGTCGTTGAACGATGCCATGTAGTCGTTCAGCAGCTCGGCATCCAGGCCGCCTTCGATGCGCGTGGCAAAGCCGCCTTCCACGGTCAACTCGACCCGATCCGCCACGTAGCCCTTCTGCGGCAGCAGGATGTCGCCGCTGTCCAGCACGATGCGCCCGCTCGCGCCGCCCTCGTTCGGCCAGGTCAGCACGAAGCCGCTGGGCCAGTGATCCCAGCGCCCCGGCTCGTCGACAAAGCCGTACTCGCTGATGGCGGGAAATTCGCCGAGCGGGCAGCGCAGGTCGGTGCCCGCGTCAGATGTCACCGTCATCTCTTTCGCCCGCGACAACCGCGCGTTGGCGGCGCTCACGCGCTCGCGATCGGCTTCGGTGGGCACCATGCGCACCAGCACTTCAGGCGGCTCCACCGCCAGCAGGATCTTGGTGCCGGTCTTGAGGATATCGTGCTGCTCGGGCGAGAACAGCAGCGTCATCAGGTCCAGCACCAGGTCGCTCTCCTTGAGCGCGGCAATGGCCGCGCGGTTGCCGGTGAGCGCCGTTGTGCCCAGGTAGGCCAGCGGATCGCGGCTCAAGGCCTTGTCTGCGTTGACGGGCGGCAGGTCCAGGCGATTGACGATGGCGCCCATCGCCTGCGTGGCAACCAGCGCGCAAGACAACGTCTGCGGATGCGTGGCGGCGCTGGTGAGAATGGTGACGGTCTGCCCGGGCGCGAGCCGGGACAGCGTGAGGACCTGTTTCCAGGCCTGGATCAGGGCGTGGTCGCTGACTGGCATGCTCTCTCCTGATGATCGGTAGATCGGTAGATCGGTAGTTCAGGCCGCGGCCATGTGCCGGGGGACGATTTCGGCGCCGAGGAAGTCGCCCAGCGCGCTGTAGAAACCCGCCTCGTCATCCCACGGAATCATGTGGCCGGCGCCCGGCACATGGCTGACCTCAAGCTGCGGCAACAGGCCGCGAATCTCTTCAATATCCTCGGCGCGGACCACATCGCCACGGCCGGCCACCATCAACAACGCGGGAATGCCAATGCCCGGCAGGTCGGCATGCACATCGTCGGTATGGAAACCCTGGAAGC
>NZ_JBFTSF010000025.1:0-51295 GCF_056399905.1 Cupriavidus sp. 01L46 | reverse complement strand
ATCCTGTACGAGGAGCGCTTCACCCATCCGCATCGTTGAGATAATGCTGCACTCACCGCTCAAGTCGACGGTGAGTCTATACCTGCCCTGCACACAAAAAAACTGACAGGCCCCCAACCGGCCCAAAGGACATCGCAACTGCATGACCCATGGGTTACGTCGTGCGGCCCCTGACCTCGTGTGCGGTGACCATTCCCACATCTGCCGTTCGCGGCGCGAGGGGCTGCGCCGTTTCGGGTGTGGCTGGTTTCGTGGTTTTGTCTCGGAGGRCRAGCGCCGTGAGGTACGAGCACGGCCCCGCGAACCGGGCCACGGTGCCCACCACGAAACCAGAGGGGGGTGATAGCAAGGTGCCGCTCGCGCCGGTACGGCAGGGCATCAAATGGCCGGGCAGCCACCGCCAGAGACAAAACCACGAAACCACCAAGTCAGGCAGGATCGTGGCGCTCCGCACCGCGAACGGCAGATGCCCGAACACTCACCGAGCAAAGCGATGAGGGGCACCACCACGTGACCATTGGGTCATGATATAGCGATGCCCTTCGGGTCGGCAGGATACGCCAGCCAACACTCGGGGCCGTACGACGCAACCACTGCCCAACATAAGCCTGATTGCTCTGCTCCCGGCAGGGCGGCTTTCTTTTCGTTAGTTTTCTTTGCCGGTCAAAGAAAAGTGACCGGCAGCCCCCGCAGGGGGATGTCGTATGGCTCTTGGGTCCAAAAACCAACGCCGACGAAATAAACAGCGACCAACCCAGCAGAGCGATGTCGTATGGCACCTTGGGTGCAAAAACCAACACCGCCAGCAAACACCCCAATACCCCCCCTACACCCCCCTTCCCCCTACACCCCCTTCCCCCTACACCCCCCTCCCCCCTATATCCCCCTCAACATCCACATCCCGAAACGCCCCCTCATCCTCAGTAAGAATCCTCATCACCGGCTGCGTCTTCAACAACTCCCGCGCGCCTTCCTCCCCGTCAAGCTTCAGCAGGGCATCCCGCCACGCGGATCCGAATCCAACCGGATGCCCGCGCCGTCCGTCGCGCCACGGTGCGGCAATCGCGTCACGCGTCGTGATCGTCAACGCCACCGCGCGCACCAGCTCGGCCGGCAGCCACGGCATGTCGGCCAGCGCCACTACCCAGCCGCTGGCGCCGGGCGTGGCGGCCACCGCCGCGGCCAGCGCGGCGCCCATGCCGGCCTCGGCTGCTGCGGTCTCCAGTACCCGGCAGCCGGCAGCTTGCAATTCGGCGGCTAGCGCGGCATTGCCCGGGCGGATCACGGCTAGCGTGCCRGGCAGCACGGAGACCAGCGTGCGGGCGCTGTGGGCGGCTACGGTGTGGCCGTCGGGCAGCGTGGCCAGGAGCTTGTTGCGCTGGCCGGCGGGGTCGAAGCGGCGGCCGTAGCCGGCTGCCAGCAAGATGCCGGTGGGGGGCTCGGCGGTGTGGATGGCGCCGTTGATGGGGCCCGTCAGCGGGCTGGTCACGGGGCGGGGCTGCAGGTGCTGCCTTCGTTGGCGGCCAGTTCGCGCGCGGCCTTGGCGCCTTCTACCTGGAGGATGTCGGGCAGCGAGACGTGGTTCTTGGCGGCGACGACTTCGGCCAGGATCGAGATGGCGATCTCGGGCGGCGTGCGGCTGCCGATGTAGATGCCGACCGGGCCGTGCAGCCGCGCGAGCTGCAGGTCGTTGAGGTCGAACTCCTTGAGCCGCTCGCGGCGCGCCTGGTTGTTGCGGCGCGAGCCGAGGGCGCCGACATAGAAGGCGCGCGTGCGCAGGGCTTCCATCAGGGCCAGGTCGTCGAGCTTGGGGTCGTGCGTGACGGCGATCACCGCGCAGCGCTCGTCGAGCTTCATCTCGGTCACGGTGTCGTCCGGCATGGTGCGCACCATGGTGACGCCAGGGATGTCCCAGGTTTCGGTGTATTCCTCGCGCGGGTCGCACACGGTGACCTGGAAGCCCAGGCCAACCGCGATCTGGCTCAGGTACTTCGATAGCTGTCCCGCGCCAATCACCAGCATGCGGTAGCGCGGCCCGTGGATGGTGAGCAGCGTGGCGCCGTCGAAGGCAAGGCCGTCGGTGGCCTGGGCCGGGCCCAGGGTGGCGCGGCCGCTAGCCATGTCGAGCGTGCGGGCTACCAGCTTGCCGTTTTCCACGGCGGCCAGCAGTTCGTCCAGGTGGCTGTCGGCGCTGAGCGGCTCGGTCACCAGTTCGATGGTGCCGCCGCAGGGCAGGCCGAAGCGGTGCGCTTCCTCGGCGCTGATGCCGTACTTGACGGCCTCGGGGTGCGCGCCGGCAATGCCTTCGCGCCGTACCCGGTCGATGATGTCATCTTCGATGCAGCCGCCCGAGACCGAGCCGACCACCAGGCCGTCGTCGCGCACGGCCAGCATGGCGCCTTCCGGCCGGGGCGAGGAGCCCCAGGTTCTGACTACCGTCACCAATAGCGTGCGATGGCCTTCGGCCTGCCACTTCACACTGCTTTTCAGGACTTCGAGATCCACGCTGTCCATGATCGTTTCCGCTTCGTTTCACCGTTTTGTTCATCGGGCGCGCTGCCTTCGGCGGCCGCCGCTCCGTCCTTGGCGACATTGTCATCCGTGCCTGGCTCGTCACCCTGCGCGCCGGACCCGCTCACCGCCGCCGTGAAGCGGTCGAAGAAGGTATCGGCCATCTTGCGCGCGGCGGCGTCAACCAGGCGTGAGCCGATCTGCGCGATCTTGCCGCCAACCTGGGCGTTGACCGTGTAGGTCAGCACTGTCGCATCGCCTTCGGGGGCCAGCGTGACGGCTGCGGTGCCTTTGCCGAAACCGGCGACCCCGCCTTGTCCGTCGAACTGGATGGTGTAGCTGTCGGGCGCCTGGATGTCCTGCAGGGCCATGCGCCCCTTGAAGCGCGCCTTGACCGGGCCTACCGCGGCGGTCAGCGCCACCAGGTAGGCGTTGTCGCCGTCAGGCTCGATGCTCTCACATCCTGGGATGCATTGCTTGAGCAGCGCCGTGTCGTTCAGGGCTTCCCAGGCGGTTTGCTGCGCTACCGGCAGTTGCCGCGTCTGTGTCATTTCCATGGTTGGGGCGTCTCCTTGGTGTCCTTCATGTTTTTAATGTCTCCCGGCCTCGGCGCCGCAGGGAACACGGGCATGGCCAGCGTCTCGCGCGCGGTCAGCAGGGATTCGAGCGCGAACAGGCTGTCCAGGTTGTGCGCCGAGCGCAGGGCGTCCACATGCGGCAGGATGGCTTGCACGCCACGCGCCTGCGGCACGAAGCCGGCATAGCGCAGCAGCGGGTTGAGCCAGACGATGCGATGGGCGAAGCGGCGCAAGCGCGCCATTTCGGCGCCTAGCAGGTCGATGTCTTCATGGTCGAGCCCGTCGGTGACCAGCAGCACCGTGGCGCGTCCGGACAGCGTGCGGCGCGCCCACTGGCGGTTGAAGGTGGCCAKCGCGGCGCCAATGCGGGTGCCGCCGGCCCAGTCGCGCACCTGGCCCGTGATGGCGCCAACCGCCTCGTCCGGGTCGCGTTCGCGCAGCCAGCGGGTGATGTTGGTCAGCCGGGTGCCGAACAGGAACACAGAGAGCCGCTCGCGCGATTGCATCAGCGCATGGCAGAAGTACAGCACCGCGCGCGAGTACTGGCTCATCGAGCCGGAGATGTCGAGCAGCAGCACCAGCGGTGGGCGGCGCTCGGCGCGGCGGCGGTATTTCCAGCGCAGCCATTCGCCTTGCTGGCGCACTGCAAGCCGGGCGCTGGCGCGCAGGTCGGCGTGCGGTCCGCTGGCGGCGGCGCGCAGGCGGCGCGTGCGCTCTGTGGCCAGGCGCGCGTGGCGGGCGCGGATCATGTGCTGCAGCGCGCGCCATTCTTCCGCGCYGAGGGTTTCAAAGTCGCGTTGCGCCAGGCGCTCCTGCGCGGAGAAGGTGAGCGGCGCGGTGAAGCGCTCGACGTGGTCCTCGCCACGTCGGCCGGACTCGGGCGGGCGCTGGGCGGCGAGCGCGTCGGCCAGYCGGTTGTTGCGCGGCGGCGGCGGTGCGCCGGCATCCACGCGCGGCAGCAGCAGGGCGCGCAGCTTGCCCTCCCAGTCCGGGTCGCGCCAGAACAGGTCGAACGCGGCGTCGAACAACAGGCGCTGGTCGGGCCCGCTCACCATTAGGGCTGCCATGGCCGCGCGCACCTCGTCGCGCCTGCCGATGTCCACGTATTGCAGCGCCAGCAGCGTATCCACAGCCTGTGCGGGCGACAGCGCAAAGCCGGCATCGCGCAGCAGCCGCACGAAATGCGTGACGTTGCGCGCCAGCATGGGCAGCGTGCCAGCGGGTGGCGCGGCGGCCAGCGGAGCGTCCGGATGGAGCCGGGGCATGGCTCAGGCTCCCGGCGCCCGGCTGGCGAGCAGCTCGGCCACGGTGGGGCCATCGACCCGGGCCAGGTCGTCCTGGTACTTGAGCAGCACGCCCAGCGTGTCGCGCACCGATTGCGGATCGAGCTCGCAGACGCCCAGCGCGGCCAGCKCGCGGCACCAGTCGATGGCCTCGGCGATGCCGGGCGACTTGAACAGGTCGATGCCGCGCAGCCGGTGGATGAAGTCGATGGCCTGGTGCTGCAGCGCGGCGGCGGCCTCGGGAGCGCGCGCGGCCACGATCTGCAGTTCGCGCTCGCGCTGGGGATAGCCCATCCATTGGTACAGGCAGCGGCGCTTGAGCGCGTCATGCACCTCGCGGGTCCGGTTGGAGGTGACGATGATGAGCGGCGGCTGCTCGGCCCGGATCACGCCGATCTCGGGGATCGACACCTGGAACTCGGACAGCACCTCCAGCAGGAAGGCTTCGAAGGGTTCGTCGGCGCGGTCGATCTCGTCGATCAGCAGCACGCGCGGGATGCCGGGCGCGGCCGGGTCGGGCAGCAGGGATTCCAGCAAGGGGCGCTTGAGCAGGAAATCGTCGTGATACAGCGATTGCGTGTCGGGCCGCTCGCCGCGCGCTTCCGCCAGGCGCAGCGCCATGATCTGGCGCGGGTAGTCCCATTCGTACAGCGCGCTGGAGGCATCGAGCCCCTCGTAGCATTGCAGGCGCAGCAAGCGCGTGCCGAGCGCGTCGGCCATGGCCCGCGCCAGCGCGGTCTTGCCCACCCCGGGCTCGCCTTCGAGGAAGAGCGGGCGCTGCATGCGCAGCGCCAGGTACAGCACGGTGGCGGTTTCGCGATCGGCGAAGTACTGCTGTGCCTCCAGCAGGGCGGCGGTCTGGTCGATGGACTGGGGAAGCATGGGCGCTAGCCGGTTGGCTCCCCTCTCCCACGTGGTGCGAGAGGGGCTGTGGGAGAGGGCGGGCGTGAGCGCGAAGCGAACACGCCCGGCTTGGCGAGTGCGGGCGCTTCGCTCCGGCTTCCTCCCTTAGCTTTTCAGCGCCTGCTCCACCGCGCGCGCCGCCAGCACCGGGATCAGGTGCGCGCGGTACTCGGCGGAGGCATGCAGGTCGGTGTTCAGCTTGCTTGCATCCACCACCACCGCGCGCGCTGCCGCTGGCGTGAAGCTGGCTGCCAGCGCCTGCTCCAGCGGTGCGCTGCGGAACACGCTGTCGGCCGCGCCGGTGACCGCGACCCGCACCACCTTGCCGAACTGCGCCACCATCACGCCCACCAGCGCGAAGCGCGATGCCGGGTTGCGAAACTTGATGTAGGCAGCCTTGTCCGGCGTGGGAAAGCGCACGGCGGTGATCAGCTCATCGGGTTCCAGCGCGGTTTCGTAGAGGCTCTTGAAGAAGCTGTCGGCGGCGATATTGCGGCGGTCGGTGACCACCGTGGCGTTGAGCGCGAGCACGGCCGCTGGGTAGCAGGCGGCCGGATCGTCGTTGGCGAGCGAGCCGCCCAGCGTGCCCATCGCGCGCACCTGGCGGTCGCCGATGCCGTCGGCCAGCGCGGCCAGCGCGGGAATGCGCTGGCGCACGTCGGCGTTGGCCGCCACGTCGGCATGGCGTGCCGCCGCGCCGATCACCAGCTCATCGTTCTCGACACGGATATCCGCCATGCCGGGAATGCGGGCTACGTCGATCAGCGCGGATGGCGCGGCCAGGCGTAGCTTCATCGCGGCCAGCAGGCTCTGGCCGCCGCCGAGGTACTTGGCGTCGGGGTCCGCCTTGAGTTTGTCCACAGCCGCCTTGGTATCGGCGGCGCGTTCGAAATTGAATGCGTACATGGTGTGCCTCCGATCTCAGTTAGGGGCCTGCGCGTGGCGGATGGCCTGCCACACGCGGTGCGGCGTGGCGGGCATCTGGATGTCGCGCACGCCAAGCGGCGAGAGCGCATCCACCAGCGCGTTGATGAAGGCCGGCGGTGAGCCGATCGCGCCGGCCTCGCCGCAGCCTTTCACGCCCAGCGGGTTATGCGTGCAGGGCGTGCCCTTGGCGGTTTCCACCGTGAAATCCGGCAGGTCGCCGGCGCGCGGCATGGCGTAGTCCATGTAGGAGCCGGTCAGCAACTGGCCGCTGTCGTCGTCGTACACGCACTGTTCCAGCATGGCCTGGCCGAGGCCCTGGCCGATGCCGCCGTGCACCTGGCCTTCGACGATCATCGGGTTGATGATGTTGCCGAAATCGTCCACCGCGGTGAACTTGATCACCTTGCTCTCGCCGGTGTCCGGATCGACTTCCACCTCGCAGATGTAGGCGCCCGATGGATAGGTGAAGTTGGTCGGGTCGTAGAAGGCGTTTTCGTTCAGGCCCGGCTCCAGCTTGTCGAGCGGGTAGTTGTGCGGCACGTAGGCGGTGAGCGCAACCTCGCCGAAGGTCTTGCTGCGGTCGGTGCCGGCCACGCTGAACGTGCCGTTCTTGAACTCGATGTCGGCGTCCGAGGCCTCCAGCAAGTGGGCCGCGATCTTCTTGGCCTTGGCTTCGATCTTGTCGAGCGCCTTCATGATGGCCGAGCCGCCTACCGACAGCGAGCGCGAGCCATAGGTGCCCATGCCGAACGGCACGCGGCCGGTGTCGCCGTGCACCACTTCCACGGCATCCAGCGCAATGCCGAGCCGGTCCGCCACGATCTGCGCGAAGGTGGTTTCATGCCCCTGGCCGTGGCTGTGCGAGCCGGTGAAGACGGTCACGGTGCCGGTCGGGTGGACACGGATCTCGCCCACCTCGAACAGTCCCGCGCGCGCGCCCAGCGCGCCGGCGATATTCGACGGCGCCAGCCCGCATGCCTCGATGTAGCAGGAGTAGCCCAGGCCGAGCAGCTTGCCGCGCTGCTTCGCTTCTTCGCGACGCGCGGGAAAGCCTTTGACGTCGGCGAGTTCCTGCGCGCGTGCCAGGCACGGCTCGTAGTCGCCGGTGTCGTAGGTCAGGCCGACCGGGGTGGCGTAGGGGAAGTCGTGGATGAAGTTCTTGCGGCGGATTTCCGCCGGGTCCATCTTCAKTTCGCGCGCKGCGGCTTCCACCAGCCGCTCCACCACATAGGTGGCTTCCGGGCGGCCCGCGCCGCGGTAAGCGTCTACCGGCGCGGTGTTGGTGAACACGGCGCGCACTTCGGCATAGATCGCCGGCGTGGTGTACTGCCCGGCCAGCAGCGTGGCGTACAGGATGGTCGGCACGCTCGACGCGAAGGTCGACAGGTAGGCGCCCATATTGGCAGTGGTGTGCACCCGCATGGCCAGGAACTTGCCGTCGGCGTCCATCGCCAGCTCGGCCTTGGTGACGTGGTCGCGGCCGTGCGCATCGGTCAGGAAGGACTCCGAGCGTTCGGCGGTCCACTTGATCGGGCGCTTGATCTTCTTCGAGGCCCAGGTCAGCGCCACGTCTTCCGCGTACAGGAAGATCTTGGAGCCGAAGCCGCCGCCCACATCCGGCGCGATGATGCGCAGGCGCGACTCCGGCAGGCCGAGCACGAAGGCGCCCATCAGCAGGCGCTCCACGTGGGGGTTCTGGTTCGATACGTAGACCGTGTAGCTGTCGTCCTGCCGGGTGTAGCTGGCATTGACGGCGCGCGGCTCGATGGCGTTGGGGATCAGCCGGTTGTTGATGATCTCCAGCGTGGTCACGTGGGCGGCCTTGGCAAAGGCGGCGTCGGTGGCGGCGCGGTCGCCATGGCCCCAGATGTAGCTGGTGTTCTCGGGCACGTCGTCATGTACCAGCGAGGTGGCCGAGGCAGCGTGGGCGGTGTTCACCACGGCGGGCAGTTCGTCGTATTGCACGTCGATCTTCTCGGCGGCGTCCTTGGCTTGCTGCAGCGTTTCGGCGATCACCAGCGCGACCTGGTCGCCCACGTGGCGGGCCTTGCCCTGCGCCAGCACGGGGTGCGGCGGCTCCTTCATCGGGCTGCCGTCGATGCTGTGGATCAGCCAGCCGCAGGGCAGGCCGCCGACCTTGTCGGCCGCCACGTCGTCGCCGGTGAAGATGGCGACCACGCCGGGCGAGGCGAGTGCCTCGGTCTTGTCGATGGAGACGATGCGGGCGTGCGCGTGCGGCGAGCGCAGGAAGTAGCCGTAGCTTTGCTGCGGCAGCACAATGTCGTCGGTGTACTGGCCGTTGCCGGTGAGAAAGCGGTAGTCTTCCTTGCGCTTGACCGAGGCGCCGATCAGGTGCTGGTTGTCAGGTGCGTTCATGGCGGTCCCCTTATTCAGCGCTGACGCCATGCATCGCGGACTGGCCTTCCTGCACCGCGCGCACGATGTTGTGGTAGCCGGTACAGCGGCACAGGTTGCCTTCGAGCTGCTCGCGGATGGCGGCGGCGTCGGCATTGGGCTGCTGCCTGACCAGCGCGATGGCGCTCATCACCATGCCGGGCGTGCAGAAGCCGCACTGCAAGCCGTGGCAGTTGCGGAAGGCTTCCTGCATGGGGTGGAGCTGGCCCTCCGGGGCGAGTCCTTCGATGGTGGTGATGCTGGCGCCATCCGCCTGCAGCGCCAGCATGTTGCACGACTTGACCGCGCGGCCATCCATGTGCACGGTGCAGGCGCCGCATTGGGCGGTGTCGCAGCCGACATGGGTGCCGGTCAGGCGGAGTTGTTCGCGCAGGAACTGGACGAGAAGGGTGTGGGGTTCTACCTGCGCGTCGACGGCGCGGCCGTTGACGGTCAGGCGGATAGGAATCGCCATGCTTGTCTCCATGTGGGTGGACACGTGCACGACCAATCCCTGAATCCCGAAAAAACTGCGCGGGACTGGCCACGACGCGTTGCTGCCGTTTTGTTGGGTACGGCTATTTCGTGATGTTGGTACTGCGGTACTGCGGTGCTGCCGGGTAATGTCTGACAATGGCCTAGCAATGCCGCGCCGCGAACGTTTGGCTGCGGCATGCTCTAACAGTTAATCACAAATCTCAGGCGCATGCCATGCGGGTTGCCCCTTCGCCACCTGGCGCTGCCAGAGGRCGCGCACGGCGTCGGTCGCGGGCGTGCAGGATGGCGCTGCTAGAATGGCCCGCCGCCCGACCGCCACACCGCATTCACCTCGCTCCGGCACCAAATCTCTTTATATGGAAGGCTTCATCGACTGGCTGTTCGAAACCGTTGCCCTGCCCAAGGTGGGCTTGCCGGCTATCTTCGTGGTCAGCCTGGTGTCCGCCACCTTGCTGCCCCTGGGCTCGGAGCCGGCGGTCTTCGCGTATATCAAGCTGAATCCACATCTATTCTGGCCGGCCATCGTCGTTGCCACGCTCGGCAATACCGCGGGCGGTGCCATCGACTGGTGGCTTGGCTACGCGGCCAAGCTGGCCGTGGTGCGCTTGCGCAAGCGGCGCCAGCAGCGCGTGCACGAGGAGGAGCACGCCGAACACCGCCGCCACCCCCGCCAGCCGCGCAAGCCGCCGCTGGATGCGCGCTACTTCCGGTGGATGCGCCGGCTGGGGCCGCCGACCCTGCTGGTATCGTGGCTGCCCGGGATTGGTGATCCTTTGTGCACTTTGGCGGGCTGGCTCCGGCTGTCGTTCTGGCCCAGCCTGGTTTACATGGCGATTGGCAAGTTTCTGCGCTACCTTGCCATGACGATTGCCCTGCTCTGGATCCCGAATAGTTTCTGGCATGGCATCGCAGCCAGCCTCAAAAGCCTGTTCTAGCCAGCGCCTCTCGCGTCACGGCAAGGGTAAAGCAACCCTTGCCCAAGCAAGGTTCTGCCATGTTGCGGTGCGGCGAAAGCAGGCCTTGAAGTACAATTGCCCTTTAAAGACGATCCGGCGCACCGTCTCCGTGCGCTACAGGAAGCGGTCCCCTCCCCATGAACGCCCCACTCGTGCTCGATGCCAAACTCGCCGCGCAGGATGCGCCTGCGCGCCTGCGAGAGATCCCTTATAACTACACGTCATTCTCGGATCGCGAGATTGTCATCAGGCTGCTAGGCGAAGAAGCCTGGCGTATCCTGGCCGAGCTGCGCGGCGAACGCCGCACCGGCCGCTCCGCCCGCATGCTGTATGAAGTGCTGGGCGATATCTGGGTGGTGCGCCGCAATCCCTACCTGCAGGACGACCTGCTGGAGAACCCCAAGCGCCGCCAGATGCTGGTTACGGCACTGCACCACCGGCTCTCCGAGGTCGAAAAGCGCCGTGCCGCCGACCGTGCCGAGCACGCCGAGCCGGCCGCGGAGGACCRCTCCCACCGGGTCGAGCAGCTGGTCAGCTTTGCCAAGCAGGCCATCGAGGACTTCAAGCAGGAGTTCGCGGATGCCTATGACCTGCGCAAGCGCACCCAGCGCGTGCTGGGCCGCATCACGCAGAAGGACAACATCAAGTTCGACGGCCTGTCCCGCGTCTCGCATGTGACCGACGCGACCGACTGGCGCGTGGAATATCCCTTCGTGGTCCTCACCCCGGACACCGAGGAAGAGATCGCCGGCATGGTCAAGGGCTGCTTCGAGCTGGGCCTGACCATCATCCCGCGCGGAGGCGGCACCGGCTATACCGGCGGCGCCGTGCCGCTGACGCCGATGAGCGCGGTCATCAACACCGAGAAGCTGGAACAACTCGGGCCGGTCGAGCAGACCGACCTGCCGGGCGTGGCGCACAAAGTCGGCACCATCTTCTCCGGCGCTGGCGTGGTGACGCGCCGCGTGGCGGATGCGGCGGACAAGGCCGGGCTGGTGTTCGCAGTCGACCCGACCTCGATCGATGCCTCCTGCATCGGCGGCAACGTGGCCATGAACGCCGGCGGCAAGAAGGCCGTGCTGTGGGGCACCGCGCTGGACAACCTGGCCTGGTGGCGCATGGTGGACCCGGAAGGCAACTGGCTGGAAGTCACGCGCCTGGACCACAACCTGGGCAAGATCCATGACGTGGCGGTCGCCACCTTCGAGCTCAAGTGGTCGGACGGCAACCGCGCGCCCGGCGAAAAGCCGCTGCGCACGGAAACCCTGGCCATCGAAGGGCGCAAGTTCCGCAAGGAAGGCCTGGGCAAGGACGTCACCGACAAGTTCCTGGCGGGCCTGCCCGGCATCCAGAAGGAAGGCTGCGACGGCATCATCACCAGCGCGCGCTGGATCCTGCACCGCATGCCGGCGCATGTGCGCACGGTCTGCCTGGAGTTCTTCGGCCAGGCGCGCGACGCCATTCCCAGCATCGTGGAAATCAAGGATTACCTCGACGCCGAATCGCGTACCCCCGGCGGCGCCATCCTGGCCGGCCTGGAGCACCTGGACGAGCGCTACCTGCGCGCGGTGGGATACGCTACCAAGAGCAAGCGCAATGCCTTCCCGAAGATGGTGTTGATCGGCGACATCGTCGGCGATGACCAGGACGCGGTCGCCCGCGCCACCTCGGAAGTCATCCGCATGGCCAACGGCAAGAGCGGCGAAGGCTTCGTCGCGGTCAGCCMGGAGGCCCGCAAGAAGTTCTGGCTGGACCGCTCCCGCACCGCTGCCATCGCCAAGCACACCAACGMCTTCAAGATCAATGAAGACGTGGTGATCCCGCTGCCGCGCATGGGCGAGTACACCGACGGCATCGAACGCATCAATATCGAGCTGTCGATCAAGAACAAGCTCCAGCTGACCGATGCGCTGGAAGCCYTCTTCGCGCGCGGCAACCTGCCGCTGGGCCGCAGCGACGACGCCAACGAGATCCCCAGCGCCGAGCTGCTGGAAGACCGCGTGCAGCACGCGCTGCAGCTGCTGCGCGAGATCCGCTCGCGCTGGACCTACCTGCAGGACCACCTGGATACGCCGCTGGCCACCGCGCGCGCGTCGCTGATCGGCCACGGCCTGGGCCTGCTCGGCCAGGCTTTCGAGGCGCGCCTCGCGCTGCAGCCGGACGCCACCGTGTTCCACCTGCTGCAGGACCGCACCATCCGCGTGTCCTGGAAGAGCGAAGTGCGCGCCGAACTGCGCAATATCTTCAACGGCGGCGAGTTCAAGCCCATCCTCGACGAAGCGCAGAAGATCCACAAGCAGGTGCTGCGCAGCCGCGTCTTCGTGGCGCTGCACATGCACGCCGGCGACGGCAACGTGCACACCAATATCCCGGTCAACTCGGACGACTACGACATGCTGCAGGACGCCCACCGCGCGGTGGCCCGCATCATGGCGCTGGCGCGCTCGCTGGACGGCGTGATTTCCGGCGAGCACGGCATCGGCATCACCAAGCTGGAGTTCCTGACCGAGGACGAGATCGGCGAATTCCGCGAGTACAAGCAGCGGGTGGATCCGCAGGGCCGCTTCAACAAGGGCAAGCTGTTGCCCGGCGCCGACCTGCGCAATGCCTATACGCCGTCGTTCGGGCTGATGGGGCATGAGTCCATCATCATGCAGCAGAGCGATATCGGCGCCATTGCCGACAGCGTCAAGGACTGYCTGCGCTGTGGCAAGTGCAAGCCGGTGTGCGCCACCCACGTGCCGCGCGCCAACCTGCTGTACAGCCCGCGCAACAAGATCCTGGCGACCTCGCTGCTGGTGGAGGCCTTCCTGTACGAGGAGCAGACCCGCCGCGGCATCTCGATCAAGCACTGGGACGAGTTCTCCGACGTGGCCGACCATTGCACGGTCTGCCACAAGTGCGTGACGCCGTGCCCGGTCAAGATCGACTTCGGCGACGTGTCGATGAACATGCGCAACCTGCTGCGCAAGATGGGGCAGAAGAAGTTCAATCCCGGCACCGCCGCGTCGATGTTCTTCCTCAACGCCACCAGCCCGCAGACCATCAACATGACCCGCAAGGTCATGATCGACTGGGGCTACAAGGCGCAGCGCCTGGGCAACGACGTACTCAAGAAGTTCGCCAGGAAGCAGACCGCGCATCCGCCCGCCACGGTGGGCCGCGCGCCGGTGCAAGAGCAGGTGATCCACTTCATCAACAAGAAGATGCCGGGCAACCTGCCCAAGAAGACCGCGCGCGCGCTGCTGGACATCGAAGACAACGAGATCGTGCCGATCATCCGCGACCCGAAGCGGACTTCGCCCGAGACCGAGGCGGTGTTCTACTTCCCGGGCTGCGGCTCGGAGCGGCTGTTCTCGCAGGTGGGCCTCGCCACGCAAGCCATGTTGTGGCATGTGGGCGTGCAGACCGTGCTGCCGCCGGGCTACCTGTGCTGCGGCTATCCGCAACGCGGCAACGGCCAGTTCGACAAGGCCKAGAAGATGGTCACCGACAACCGGGTGTTGTTCCACCGGGTCGCCAACACGCTCAACTACCTCGATATCAAGACTGTGGTGGTGAGCTGCGGGACCTGCTACGACCAGCTTGCCGGGTATGAGTTCGACAAGATCTTCCCGGGCTGCCGCATCATCGACATCCACGAATACCTGCTGGAGAAGGGCGTCAAGCTGGAGGGCGTGACCGGTACGCGCTATATGTACCACGACCCCTGCCACACCCCGATCAAGACCATGGACCCGACCAAGCTCGTCAACGAGCTGATGGGCGGCAACGAAGGCGGTAGCAAGATCGAGAAGAACGAGCGTTGCTGCGGCGAGTCCGGCACGCTGGCGGTGTCGCGCCCCGACATCTCCACCCAGATCCGCTTCCGCAAGGAAGAGGAAATGACCAAGGGCGCGGACAAGCTGCGCACCGACGGCTTTGTGGGTGACGTCAAGATCCTGACCAGCTGCCCGTCCTGCCTRCAGGGTTTGTCGCGCTACAAGGAAGATGCCACGGTCACGGCGGACTACATCGTGGTGGAGATGGCCAAGCACCTGCTGGGCGAGAACTGGATGCCGGACTACGTGGCCAAGGCCAACTCGGGCGGCATCGAGCGGGTGCTGGTGTGATGGGGGAGGCGAGGGCGGTAAGCACGATGCGCTTCGACAAGCCTCTGGTTTGCTCCCCTCTCCCGCTTGCGGGAGAGCAACCGTGTCAAGCGGGGCCGGGGGAGAGGGCGGACGGTCGCCAGCCCGCAGGCTCTCACTCCGAGCAAGCTCCCACCCTCTCCCCCAACCCCTCTCCCGCGGGGCGGGAGAGGGGAGCTGACTTTGGACGGCGGGTTGATGTAGCGGGAGCGCCCGCATGAACCGCGTCCCCAACTGCCCCCTGTGCGACACCGACGGCGGCGAACTGGCCTGGCGCGGCGAGCGCGCCCGGGTCATCCTGGTCGAGCACGAGCGCTTTCCCGGCTTCTGCCGGGTGGTGTGGAATGGCCACGTGGCCGAGCAGACCGACCTGCCCGAGGACGACCAGGCCTGGCTGATGCGGCTGGTGGCGCGGGTGGAGCGCACGGTGCGCGATGTCATGGCGCCCGACAAGGTCAACCTGGCCGCCTTCGGCAATATGGTGCCGCACCTGCACTGGCATATCATTCCACGCTACCGCTGGGATACCCATTTTCCGGAAGCCGTCTGGGCGGCTGCGCAGCGCGAGCCCGATGCCGCGCGCCTGGCCGGCCTTGCGCAGCGCCTGCCGGCCTTGCGCGCGGCCCTGGCGAAACTGGACGAAGCAGGCTGACGCCTGGCGTWGGCGCACCCGTGCCGTGCTGGCATTGCTGCCGGTTTTTTTGAATTTCCGGAACCAGCCGGGCAGCGCCGTCTTCTAACACCCGTTGTCTTCATTCCCACAAGARCGGGGCCCGTGGATCAGCCCTGGCCCGCTTGCGCGAAAGGTGCCATGTCCACACCGACTTCCGTTACCGTTCCAGGCCCGGCCGTGCCGGCCCGTGCCCTCAAGATCCAGAGCCGCCTGCGCATGGGCGAGACCTGGAGCCTGATCAAGCCTTACTGGATATCCGAGGACCGCAAGGCCGGTCTCGGGCTGCTGGCCTTCGTGGTCGCGCTTAATCTTGGCATCGTCTATATCAATGTGCTGCTCAATGACTGGACCCGCGTGTTCTACAACGCGCTGGAGCAGCACGACTACGCCTCCTTCAAGACCMTGCTGATCCGCTTTTCCTGGATTGCCGGTTTCTTCATCGTGGCGGCCATCTCGCGTCAGTACTACACCATGATGCTGCAAATGCGCTGGCGTACGTGGATGACGGGGCGCTTCATGGACCACTGGCTCAGTCATCAGGCGTACTACCGCATCGAGCAGACCCATACCACCGACAACCCCGACCAGCGGCTGGCCGACGACCTGCGCTCGTTTACCGACGGCGCCCTGACGCTGTCGCTCGGGCTGCTCAATTCGGTGGTAACGCTGCTGTCCTTCGTCGGCATCCTGTGGGCGGTGTCCGGGCCGATCAGCTTCATGCTCGGCGGCAATGAGATCGTTATTCCTGGCTATATGGTGTGGTTCGCCATCGCCTACGCGGTGATCGGGTCGCTGATTGCCCACCTGGTGGGCCGGCCGCTGATCGGGCTTAGCTACCAGCAGGAGCAGTACGAGGCGGATTTCCGCTTCACGCTGGTGCGCCTGCGCGAGAACAGCGAGCCGGTGGCGCTGTACCGGGGGGAGCCGACCGAGCAGGCCGGCCTGCGCTCGCGCTTCGACCGCATTCGCGCCAACTGGAACCAGTTGATGCGTTATACGCGGCGCCTGACCTTCGTCAATTCCGGCTATAGCCAGTTCGCCATCATCTTCCCGCTGATCGTGGCCGCTCCGCGGTACTTCGCCGGYAAGATGACGCTGGGCGGGTTGATGCAGGTGAGCTCGGCGTTCGGCCAGGTGCAGGGCGCCCTGTCCTGGTTCGTCGATAACTACGCGACGCTGGTCGGCTGGAAGGCCGCGGCCAACCGGCTGATCGACTTTCGCGACGCCATCCGCGTGGCGGAGCGCCAGGACCAGGAGCACACCGGCGTGCGCGACATCGAGGTGGTCAAGGCCGATGCCGGTGCCGAGGCGGATAACGATGGCATCCGCATCAATACCCTCGCGCTCGCGCTGCCGGTGCGCACCGGCAACGGCGGCGAGATCCACCAGCGGCCGCTGGTGGCGCCGTTCTCGCTGCAGATCGCGCCCGGCGAACGCTGGCTGGTCAGCGGCCCCTCGGGTTGCGGCAAGAGCGTGCTGTTCCGCGCGCTGGCCGGGATCTGGCCCTACGGCAGCGGCACGGTAGCCATGCCCGGCGCGGCTCGCATGCTGTTCCTGCCGCAGCGCAGCTACCTGCCGATCGGCTCGCTGGCCGATGCGCTGGCCTATCCCGACGCCGGCACCGCGCATAGCCGCGAAACCTTGCAGAAGGTGCTGCGCGAAGCCCGGCTCGGCGCCCTGGCCGAGCAGCTCGACGTGTTCGACAACTGGTCGCTGCGCCTCTCGCCGGGCGAGCAGCAGCGCCTGGCCTTTGCGCGCGCGCTGCTGCAAAAGCCCGACTACCTGTTCCTGGACGAGGCCACCAGCGCGCTCGATGAGGAAACCGAAAGCGCGATGTACAGCCTGATGGTGGACGCCCTGCCCGGCGCGGCGATCATCAGCATTGCCCACCGCAGCACGGTTGCCGCCTTCCATGGCAAGCGCCTGCGCTATGTCGCGGCCGACGGAGCGCACTGGGAGGCGGAGCACGATGGGCAAGGCGAGGCGGCTGCGGTAAGCTATCGGGTCGTACACGAAGCGTAAAGGCCGGTGTGGCCGCAACCTGCGGCTCGCCCACAGCCGCGCGCCACCCATCATGGCAGGCCTCGAAAAAGATACTCCCCATCCCACCGCCCTCACCGTGCACACCCAGTCGCGCGTGCTGGAGGTGGGTTTTGACAACGGTTCCAGCTTCCGGCTGCCGTTCGAATACCTGAGGGTGAACTCACCCTCGGCCGAAGTGCAGGGCCACGGCCCGGGCCAGGAAGTGCTGCAGACCGGCAAGCGCGACGTCACCATCGCCGCGGTGGAGCCGGTCGGCAACTACGCCATCCTGATCCGTTTTTCCGATGGCCACGATACCGGCATCTATTCCTGGGAACTGCTTTACCGCCTGGGCGCCCAGCAGGACGCCATCTGGCAGTCCTACCTGGAGCGGCTGCAAGCGGCCGGCGTCGATCGCGACACCCCCATGGTGGCCCCCGGCGGCCATGCCTGCGGCAGCCATTGAGATTGCGTGTCCCCGCGGGCCATTACTGAGTTCTGGAGCGAGTTATGAGCGAGACCCACTTCGGGTTCGAGAAGGTCAAGGAAGAAGAGAAGGCCGGCAAGGTAGCCGAAGTCTTCCATTCGGTGGCCAACAAGTACGACGTCATGAACGACCTGATGTCCGGCGGCATGCACCGGCTGTGGAAGATGTTCACCATCGCCCAGGCCGGCGTGCGGCCTGGCTTCAAGGTGCTCGACATTGCCGGCGGCACCGGCGACCTGGCCAAGGCCTTCGCGCGCCAGGCCGGGCCCACCGGCGAGGTCTGGCTGACCGACATCAATCAGTCGATGCTCCGGGTTGGACGCGATCGCTTGTTGAATAAAGGCATCGTCATCCCCACCTGTCTCTGTGACGCCGAGCGGATTCCGTTCCCGGACAACCACTTCGACCTGGTCACCGTGTCCTTCGGGCTGCGCAACATGACGCACAAGGAGGTGGCACTGTCCGAGATGCGCCGGGTGATCAAGCCGGGCGGCAAAGTCATGGTGCTGGAGTTCTCCAAGGTGTGGAAGCCGCTGGAAAAGGCCTACGACATGTATTCCCTGAAGTTCTTGCCGTGGCTGGGACAGCGCGTGGTACAGGATTCCGATAGCTATCGCTATCTGGCTGAATCGATCAGAATGCATCCAGACCAGGCTTCACTTGTACGGCTGATGGAACATGCGGGCCTGGAGAATGTCGAATACTTCAACCTGACAGCGGGAGTGGTGGCACTCCACGTCGGGCGAAAGTACTAGACTGATATAGGCTCAAAGAAAAATGAGCGAACTTAACAGGGGAAGCACTGATATGTCGCTATTTCGCGCAAAATTCATGGCGGGTGTGCTGATTGGCACGCTCGCCCTCGGCATGGCGCTCGACGCCAATGCCAAACGCCTCGGCGGGTCGCGCAGCATCGGCAAGCAATCGTCCGGCGTGACGCAACGCCAGCAGGCACCGGCACAGCAATCGCCGAACCAGACGCCCGCGCAGCAGGCACCGGCCCAGCAAGCCGCGCCCGCCGCCGCCGGCGCGGGGGCAGCCGCTGCTGCCGCACCCAAGCGTAACTGGGGTGGCATGCTTGGCGRCATCGCCGCCGGCCTGGGCATTGGCTGGCTRCTGTCGCACTTCGGCCTGGGTGGCGCCGCCATGGGCTTCCTGTCCAACCTGATCCTGATCGCCCTGGTGGCATTCGCCGCAATCTGGCTGATCCGCAAGTTCCGCGGTGGCGCCAAGGCGCCGCAGCAACCGGCCTATGCCGGTGCGGCAGCCGGCAGCGGCTCGGGTAACGGGTTTGGCGGCAGCAACGAACCGGTTCTGCGCCAACAAGTGCCGGCTGGCGCACCCAATCCGGTAATGCCCACGCCCGGTTCCGTCGCATCGATGCAGTCCGCCGCACCGGTGATGGCTGGCGCGGCAGCGGCAGCAGGCGCGGCCCAGCCCTGGGGCGTGCCGGCCGACTTCGACACCCAAGCCTTCCTGCGCAACGCCAAGGTCTACTACGTACGCCTGCAGGCAGCCTGGGACGCCGGCAATCTCGAGGACATCCGCGAGTTCACCACGCCGGAAATGTTCGCCGAGATCAAGATGGACCTGTCCGAGCGCGGCACCGAGGTCAACAAGACCGACGTGGTCACGCTGGAAGCCGAACTGCTCGGCATCGAAGACAGCCCGGCCCAGCATCTGGCCAGCGTGCGCTTCTCCGGCATGATCCGCGAAAAGGCCGGCGATCCCGCCCAGCCCTTCGCCGAAGTCTGGAATCTGGCCAAGCCGGTAAGCGGCCCCGGCGGCTGGCTGCTGGCAGGGATCCAACAAACTTCCTGAGTGCAGGGAGTGCCTTGCCGGCAGGTTCAAGGCCGGCAGGTGGCATAGAATGGAGGCCCACGTGAAAACGTGGGCTTTTTTTGTTTGCGGGGGTTGGGGGGCGTTGCTTGATTTGAAAGTCAAAGTCAACGTCAAAGGCAGTTTCACCCCCCCTGCGGGGCGGCGAAACTGCAGTTGCTTTTGACGTTAAGCCGTTGAAGTTGATTTTGACTTTAGAACCGACCAACCCAACCCACTACCCTGAAAGGCCCGCCCCCAGCCCCGCCCAATCCAATCATGACCACCCTCCCCACCCCCCTGGCCACCCCCCCGATCACCGCCCTGAACCACCTGCTGGAACAGGAACCCTGGGCAACCACCATGCTCCAGCCCTTCGCTGGCCGCATCATCCGCTTTGACGCGGCCGCGTTCACGCTCGCATTGAAGGTGACGGGGCAGGGCCTGACGGAGCTGGCCCCGGTGGATGAAACCCCGGCGGTCACGCTGACCGTGCCGCTGCAGCAGTGGCCGCTGGTGGCTTCGGACGTGGCGGGCGGCGGCCAGGCGGCGGCGATGAAGCATGTGCGCATCGAGGGAGATGCCGAGCTGGCCAACACGGTCTCCACGCTGGCCCGCAGCCTGCGCTGGGATGCGGCCGAGGACCTGTCGCGCGCATTGCGCGGCATCCTGGGCGGCCCGGTGAGCGATAGCGTGGCGCAACGGGTGGTGGACGGCGTGCAGCAGGTGCATGCCCAGGCCACGCGGGTGGGTCGCGCGCTGGTCGATAACGTGACCGAATACCTGCTCGACGAGCAGCCGACCCTGGTGCGCCACGCGGCGCTCGACGAGTTCGGCGCCGGTGTGAGCGCGCTGCGCGACGACCTCGCCCGGCTGGAAAAGCGGCTGGAAAAGCTGGAGCAGCGCACCCGCTCCGAGCGTGGCGCCGGCACGTTGCCGTCCGCCCATCGCTGATCGCCCGCGGCCTGCCGCCGCCAGACCCCTGCTCAATTGCGCATCCACGGCTTTATCCATTGCCAGACCGGCCAAGCAGCACGGCCCCAACACTGAAGAACCTGCATGACCCGCTTCCTGCGCCTTTGCAAGATCGTTTTCGTCATCCTCTACTACGGCCTGGACGAACTCGTGCTGTCTGGTTTCAAGAGCCGCCGCATCCGTTTCCTGGTGCGTGTCATTACCATTGGCCGCAAGCTCGACATGCCCCGGGGCGAACGCCTGCGCCTGGCGCTGACGCGCCTGGGGCCGATCTTCGTCAAGTTTGGCCAGGTGCTCTCCACCCGGCGCGACCTGATGCCCGAGGACATCGCCGACGAGCTCGCCAAGCTGCAGGACCAGGTGCCGCCGTTCGATTCGGTCGTGGCGGTCAAGATCATCGAGCGCTCGCTGGGCCGGAAGCTGGCGACGCTGTTCGAGAGCTTCGACCACAAGCCGGTGGCCAGCGCGTCCATCGCCCAGGTTCACTTCGCCATCCTGAAGGGCGGCCCCAACCACKGCCGCGAAGTCGCCGTGAAGGTCCTGCGCCCGGGCATGCTGCCGGTCATCGACAGCGACCTGGCGCTGATGCGGGACCTGGCCGCCTGGCTTGAGCGTTTCTGGGCTGACGGCAAGCGCCTGAAGCCGCGCGAGGTCGTCGCCGAGTTCGACAAATACCTGCACGACGAACTCGACCTGATGATCGAGGCCGCCAACGCCAGCCARCTGCGCCGCAACTTTGCCGACACCAAGCTGCTGCTGGTGCCCGAGGTGTTCTGGGACTGGTGCAGCAGCGAGGTCTTMGTGATGGAGCGCATGCATGGGATCCCCATCTCGCGCACCGAGTCGCTCAGGGCGGCTGGCGTCGACATGCACCTGCTGGCGGAGGAGGGCGTAGAGATCTTCTTCACGCAGGTGTTCCGTGACGGGTTCTTCCACGCCGACATGCACCCGGGCAATATCCTGGTGTCGGTGGCGCCGCAGAGTTTTGGGCGCTACATTGCGCTGGATTTCGGCATCGTCGGCGCGCTGTCCGAGTTCGACAAGAACTACCTGGCGCAGAACTTCATCGCCTTCTTCCGCCGCGACTACCATCGCGTGGCGTTGCTGCACGTGGAGTCGGGCTGGGTGCCGGCCCATACACGGGTGGAGGAACTGGAGAGCGCGGTACGGGCGTGCTGCGAGCCCTATTTCGACAAGCCGCTCAAGGAGATCTCGCTGGGCATGGTGCTGATGCGCCTGTTCCAGACCTCGCGCCGCTTCAATGTCGAGATCCAGCCGCAACTGGTCCTCCTGCAGAAGACCTTGCTCAATATCGAAGGGCTGGGGCGCCAGCTCGATCCGGACCTGGACCTGTGGAAGACCGCCAAGCCCTTCCTCGAGAAATGGATGCACGAGCAGGTTGGCTGGAAGGGTGCCTGGGAACGCATCCAGGTGGAGGCCCCCCAATGGGCCAAGATGCTGCCCGACTTCCCGCGCCTGGCGCACCAGTTTCTCGAGCGCCGCGCACTGGTCGACAATGGCCAGCAGGAGAAGCTGCTGGCCGCCCTGGTCGCCGAGCAGCGCCGCACCAACCGCCTGGTCGGCACGGCCTTGTTGCTGGTTGGCGGGTTCATCGCCGGGGTGGTGCTGACCGAGTTGCTGGCCTGGGTTGGCTACTGGTAGCGCGCGGGATAGTGCCCAGGATAGGGCCTAGGATAGTGCCCAGATTCGCCCGGGCCACGAATGCAAAGTTGATGGAATGCAACGCAGTGGAGGCTAGCTTGACCAAATCCGATAAGGCGCCGAACAAGGCCGCAGCCCCGCCAGCCTTTGCCACGCGCGACGCGGGGGATCCGGCTTTCTGGGATGAGCGCTTCGAGAAGGGCTTCATGCCCTGGGACCTGGGCGGCGTGCCGGCCGATTTCGAGGCCTTCGCCAGCGCGATGGCGCCGTGCCCAACGCTAATTCCCGGCTGTGGCAACGGCTGGGAAGCGGGATGGCTCCATGCGCGCGGCTGGCCGGTGACCGCCATTGATTTCTCGCCCGAGGCCGTGGCCAGCGCGCGCCGCGCGCTGGGGCCGGCCGGGGCCGTCGTGCACGAGGCGGATTTCTTTGCCTTTGCGCCCGAGCCTGCCTGCCAGTGGATTTACGAACGGGCCTTCCTGTGCGCCTTGCCGCCAGCCATGCGGGCCGGCTACGCCGCCCGCGTGGCGCAACTGCTGCCGCCGGGCGGCCTGCTGGCCGGCTTCTTCTTCCTGGACGAGACGCGCGGCGGGCCGCCTTTCGCCATCCCCGAGGCCGAACTGCGCGCGCTGCTTGCGCCGGCCTTCGAGCTGGTGGAGGCGCGGGCCGCCACTGGCTCGCTGCCGGTATTTGCCGGCCGCGAGCAGTGGCAGGTCTGGCGCCGCAGTGCTTAGGTTTCAGGCTTCAAGCTTTAGGGTTCAGCCGCAGGCGTCGGCCTTTGCCTCAGCCGCGCACGCGGGCGTTGTGCTTGTCGTGGTAGATCGCCCGGCTGTCGCGGTTTTCGGCGCGCTGGATGCCACGCTGCGCGCCGGCGCCGACATGGCCGTTGGCGCCGGCGCGCGCTTCGCGCCGATCCACGTGAGCCTGGCCGCGTTCGAGGCTGCCGGCCTCGCGGTTGGTGAGCGAGCCGTTGGCCACGCCGTTCTTGATGCGCTGCTCTTGGTTGATATTGCGCTGCACGTCGGCCTGCATGCGCTGCGACGAGGCACTGGCGGGGTTGCCGGTGATGCCGTTATGCGTGTCATGTGCGATGTCGCGGCTCACGTGGTTCTCGGCACGCTGGATCGACGCTTGCTCGCGCGGGGAGACCGAGCCGTTGGCCAGGGCGTGTGCTTCCATGTGGTCCACGCGTGCGGTCTGCTTTTCCAGGCTGGCCGCTTCGCGCGTGCTCAGGCTGCCGGATTTCAGGCCGTTCTCGATGCGCTGTTCCTGGTTGACGTTGCGCTGCACATCCTGCGAAACCGCCGCGGTCTGGGCGCTGGCCAGGCCGGCGCCGAGCAGGCCTGCGGCAATCATCAGGGTCTTGAGCATCTTGGTTTGGCGGTTCGACATGGTGTTCTCCTTTTCCTCGTTGGGCCGTGTGCGGCAGCGTGGCTCGTGGGCGCGGCGCCCGATGTTGCTGCCTTGGCTTCCTTAATGCGCGGCGGACATGGCGCGCTGACCCAGGGTTTGTAAGCTGTGTAACCGCGCGTAAGCCGCAAGGCTTGCACACCATGGCGGGGCGCCGCGGCCGCGGCGGGCCTCCACGGCGCAGTCCACGTCACCTGTGGCGCCAGGGCTGCACCGTGCTGGCCAATTTCCGCGTGGCGGCGGGTTTTTTTCTCGCCGCGCGGCAGGCGTCGTTATAATCCGCGTTTTGATTCGGCTACGACCGCAGGCTAGCTCAGCCACCCATGCGGCCCCGACCGATGAATTGGACTCCGGGCAAGGCTGGCCGCAAATCCCGCCTCACCGGCAACCGGTTTCTCGCCGCAAGGGCACTTTGGGATAGGGCAGCAGCATGCTGATCTGGTTCGTCATCATCTATTGGGTAATCTCCGTCGGCATTGGCCTGTGGGCCGCGCTGCGCGTGCGCAACGCCACCGACTTCGCGGTCGCCGGCCGCAGCCTGCCGTTCTACATCGTCACCGCCACCGTGTTCGCGACATGGTTCGGCTCGGAGACGGTGCTGGGCATCCCCGCGGTCTTCCTCAAGGAGGGCTTGTCGGGGGTAGTGTCCGATCCCTTTGGTTCCTCGCTTTGCCTGATCCTGGTCGGCCTGTTCTTCGCGCGCCCGCTGTACCGGATGAACCTGCTCACCATCGGCGATTACTATCACAATCGCTACGGGCGGCTGGCCGAGGTGCTGACCACACTGTGCATCGTGATGTCCTACCTGGGCTGGGTTGCGGCGCAGATCAAGGCACTCGGGCTGGTGTTCTTCACCGTCTCGGACGGCGCGCTGTCACAGGAAGCCGGCATGATGATCGGGGCCGCCAGCGTGCTGGTGTACACCCTGTTCGGCGGCATGTGGGCCGTGGCGGTGACCGACTTCATCCAGATGATTATCATCGTGATCGGGATGCTGTATATCGGCTATGAAGTCAGCGGCCAGGCCGGCGGTGTGGCCGCGGTRGTGTCGCATGCGGCGGCGGCCGGCAAGTTCGAATTCCTGCCCTCGCTGGACCTGATCCAGATCATCGGCTTCGCGGCCGCGCTGTTCACCATGATGCTGGGGTCGATCCCGCAGCAGGACGTGTTCCAGCGCGTGACCTCGTCGCGCACCGAGAAGATTGCCGGGCGCGCTTCGGTGCTGGGCGGCGTGCTCTACTTCTGCTTTGCCTTCATCCCGATGTTCCTGGCCTATTCGGCCACCATGATCGACCCGGAGATGGTGCAGAAGTACATCAATACCGATTCGCAGCTGATCCTGCCCAAGCTGATCCTGACGCACGCGCCCATGTTCGCCCAGGTGATGTTCTTCGGCGCGCTGCTGTCCGCCATCAAGAGCTGCGCCTCGGYGACGCTGCTGGCACCGTCGGTCACCTTCGCCGAGAACATCCTGCGGCCCTATTTCCGCCATCTCGACGATCGCCGCTTCCTGCGCGTGATGCAGGCCGTGGTGCTGGTGTTCGCCGTGCTGGTGACGCTGTTCGCGCTGAACTCGCATCTGTCCATTTTCCATATGGTGGAAAATGCTTATAAGGTCACTCTGGTGTCGTCGTTCGTCCCGCTGGCCTTTGGCATGTTCTGGAAGCCGGCCACGCGCCAGGGCGGCCTTGCCGCGATCATCCTCGGGCTGGTTTCCTGGCTGTGCTGCGAGATCGCTTTCGCCGATGCGGCGGTGCCGCCGCAGATGGTCGGCCTGCTGGTCTCCATGGGCGGCATGGTGTTCGGCTCGCTGCTGCCGCAGTGGATCAACGACCATCCGCGTGTCAAGGAAGTCCATCTGGCCTGAGCGTTGCGGGCATCCGGCGGGCCACGCGTGGCTTCGAAGGCATTTCCAGCCCTTTTTCCGCCGGCCCGGCGTTCTCAGAACGGTTTATAATTCAAGGCTTTGCACCGCAAGGTGCGCGCACGGGAGTGGCAACTTCCCGCTCGGCGCGGCCATGCGGTTCCATCCAATTTCCGTTCCAGACTCCTTGCGGAGAGCCACTATGCCGATCTATGCCTATCGTTGCGACGCCTGCGGCCACGGGCGCGATGTGCTGCAGAAAATGAGCGATGCCCCGCTCACCGACTGCACATCCTGCGGCGCGAAGGGCACGTTCAAGAAACAACTGACCGCCGCGGGCTTCCAGCTCAAGGGGTCGGGCTGGTACGTCACCGATTTCCGCGGTGGCAACGGTGGCACGTCCGCTGCGCCCGCCACGGCGGCCGCAGGCAGCGCCACCGAGGGCAAGAGTGAAGCAGCGGCACCGGCCTCGTCCGGCGCAGCCACTGATTCMTCCAGCACCAGCACCGTCAGCACGGCGCCGACCAGCACTGCCGGCGGTTCCGGCAGCGCCGTCGCCAGCCATTGAGGGCAGAACGCATCGTGCCGGCGAAGAAGACTTCCGCCCTCAAGACCTGGTTCCTCACCGGGCTATTGGTGCTGGTGCCGCTGGGCATCACGCTATGGGTGTTGAACCTGGTCATCAGCACCATGGACCAGAGCCTGGCGCTGCTGCCTGAAGCCTGGCAGCCGGTCCAGCTGTTCAAGGTGCGCATCCCGGGCCTGGGCGCCATCCTGACGGTGGTGTTCATCCTGCTGGTCGGCCTGCTGGCCCACAACTTCATCGGCCAGCGGCTGGTGCGCTGGTGGGAAGCGCTGCTGCGCCATATCCCGGTGGTCGGGCCGATCTATACCAGCGTCAAGCAGGTTTCGGATACGCTGCTTTCCTCGTCCGGCAATGCCTTTCGCAAGGCGCTGCTGGTGCAGTACCCGCGCGAGGGCTCGTGGACCATCGCATTCCTCACCGGCCGTCCCGGCGGCGATGTGCAGAATCATCTGCAGGGCGAGTACGTCAGCGTCTACGTGCCGACCACGCCTAATCCGACCTCGGGCTTCTTCCTGATGATGCCCAAGGCCGATACCATCGAACTCGACATGACCGTCGACGCCGCGCTGAAGTACATCGTCTCGATGGGCGTGGTGGCGCCGACCGAGCTGCCGCGCAAGAGCGGCTCGGCGCGCGCCGGTGAGGCGGAGGCAGAAGCCCTCGCCGAGTCCGCCGGCTCATCGCATTCAAATTGATCGCCGGCCGCATCGGCGGCCGCGTTATTCCGGGAATTCTCTTATGTCCTCCATGCGTACTCACTATTGCGGTCTCGTGACCGAACAACTCTCGGGCCAGGAAGTGGCTCTCACCGGCTGGGTGCAGCGTCGCCGCGATCACGGTGGCGTGATCTTCATCGACCTGCGCGACCGCGAAGGCCTGGTGCAGGTGGTGTGCGATCCCGATCGCCCCGAGATGTTCAAGGCAGCCGAAGAGATCCGCAACGAGTTCTGCGTGCGCATCACCGGCAAGGTGCGGCCGCGTCCGGCCGGCACCGAGAACACCAACCTGACCTCGGGCAAGATCGAGGTGCTGTGCCATGAGCTGACCGTGCTCAACCCGTCGGTCACGCCCCCGTTCCAGCTCGATGACGACAACCTGTCCGAGACCACCCGCCTGACGCACCGCGTGCTGGACCTGCGCCGCCCGCAGATGCAGTACAACCTGCGCCTGCGCTACAAGGTGGCCATGGAAGTGCGCAAGTACCTGGACGCGCAAGGCTTCATCGACATCGAAACCCCGATGCTGGGCAAGAGCACGCCCGAGGGCGCGCGCGACTACCTGGTGCCGTCGCGGACCAACCCGGGCCACTTCTTCGCGCTGCCGCAGTCGCCGCAGATCTTCAAGCAGATGCTGATGGTGTCGGGCTTCGACCGCTACTACCAGATCACCAAGTGCTTCCGCGACGAGGACCTGCGTGCCGACCGCCAGCCCGAGTTCACGCAGATCGACTGCGAGACCTCGTTCCTGAACGAGCAGGAGATCCGCGACCTGTTCGAGGACATGATGCGCACGGTGTTCAAGAACGCCATCGACGTCGACCTGGACGCCAGCTTCCCCGTGATGGAATTCCGCGAAGCCATGGCTCGCTTTGGTTCGGACAAGCCTGACCTGCGCGTCAAGCTCGAGTTCACCGAACTGACCGACGCCATGAAGGACGTCGACTTCAAGGTGTTCTCCGGCCCCGCCAATAGCGAGAACGGCCGCGTGGTTGGCCTGTGCGTGCCGGGCGGCGCCGCCATCTCGCGCAGCGAGATCGATGCCTACACCCAGTTCGTCGCCATCTACGGCGCCAAGGGCCTGGCCTGGATCAAGGTCAACGAAGTGGCCAAGGGCCGCGACGGCCTGCAATCGCCGATCGTCAAGAACCTGCACGACGCGGCCATCGCGGAGATCCTGAAGCGCACCGGCGCCAAGGACGGCGACATCATCTTCTTCGGCGCGGACAAGGCCAAGGTCGTCAACGACGCCATCGGTGGCCTGCGCCTGAAGATCGGCCACTCCGAGTTCGGCAAGACCCACGGCCTGTTCGAGGACGTGTGGAAGCCGCTGTGGGTGATCGACTTCCCGATGTTCGAGTACGACGAGGACGATGCCCGCTGGGTCGCCATGCACCACCCGTTCACCAGCCCCAAGGACGAGCACATGCAGTACCTGGAAACCGATCCGGGCAAGTGCATCGCCAAGGCCTACGACATGGTCCTGAACGGCTGGGAAATGGGCGGCGGCTCGGTGCGGATCTTCCGTGAGGACGTGCAGAGCAAGGTGTTCCGCGCCCTGAAGATCGGCGAGGAAGAAGCCCGTGCCAAGTTCGGCTACCTGCTGGACGCGCTGCAATATGGCGCGCCCCCGCACGGCGGCCTGGCCTTCGGCCTGGATCGCATCGTCACCATGATGGCCGGCGCCGATTCGATCCGCGACGTGATCGCCTTCCCCAAGACCCAGCGCGCGCAAGACTTGCTCACGCAAGCACCGAGCTCGGTCGACGAGAAGCAACTGCGCGAGCTGCATATCCGCCTGCGCGCCGCGGAGCCGAAGACGGCCTGAGCCGGGGTTCAGACTGCTTGAAAAGGCCGCGCGACAGCGCGGCCTTTTTTGCATTGGTGGCTGCGATTCATGCCACGTGCCACAGCCAGCCCCCAATCGCTGGTTTCCAATTGTTACATCGCGGAACGAAGCCCCCTCCCGCCCAGTCTTCTTCCTTTATAGCGCCAAGCCGCAAGCCCAATTCGAAGGCACGACGGCCGCGCGGGAGGATTTTGCCGTGCACCTGGATGTAGAACTGATTCGCCAGTTTTTACTGGCCCATGCCGAGACCATCCTCACCTGGCTGGCGGCCGGGCTGGCGATGATGATGCTGGCGCGTTTCGAGCTGCGGCGCGCGGTGCGCCGCTCGGCGGTGGCCATGTCGGAGTCCGTGGCGACCACGGTGGCGGCTTGTGTGCCGGATATCGCGCATGCTGCGAAGACCGGCGGCGGTGGGGGCGTGCCGATGCTGGAGCCGGTGGAGATGCAGCGCGCCGAAGCCCTGCGCCGGGTGGCGCTGGATACGGTGGGCACCGTCATGGCGCGCGGGCGCTGGCTGGAGGACCTTGGCAACCTGAGGCTGCCCGATGACGCTTTGCTGCAGGGCAGCCGCGCGGGCGGCGCGGATCCGTTGCTGGTGGTCGCGCCGCAGCCGGTGGTGCAGGCTTACCTGACGGCCCAGCGCAGCTTCGATGAGTACGTTGTGAAGCTGCGCGACGAGCGTCGCGAAGCGCTGCGGCTGCAGGACGGCTTGCAGGCGCTGGTCGCGGAGGCCGCGCATATCGAGCAGGAGACCGGCAGCATCGTGATGCGCTTCGAGCAGGTCAATGCACAGGCCGCCCAAGGTGTGGAAGCCGGTGACTACCAGCGCTTCCTGATCCAGAAATACAACACGCTGGGCGTGCGCGAAAAAGAGATCGCGCACGAGCGCGCGCAGTTGCAGGCGCAGGTCCAGCAATGCGCGGACCGCCTGGCCGCGCATGCGCAGGTGGCTTCGCGCGAGTACACGCGCGCGCTGACCCCGTTGATGCAGCAACTGCGCGCCGCGTGGGGCCACGGCGACTCGCCGGGCGTATTCGAGACCTGGTTGCGCGAGACGCCGGCTCCGTCCAGCGTCCACGCTGCATGACTGGGCGCGGGCAGCAAGATCGCCATGTTCGTGATGCCCGCCATGTTTCCCATGGTGCCCGGGCGCATCTGCGGTAAGCTTGGGGACGCCGTTTGCCCTATCCCCATGTCCTACAAAATTCCTGAATCCGTCCTGGTTGTGATCCACACGCCAGACCTGCAAGTGCTGTTGATCGAGCGCGCCGACCGGCCGGGCTACTGGCAGTCGGTCACCGGCAGCCTGGACACGCCCGACGAGCCGCTCGGGCTGACGGCCGCKCGCGAGGTGGCCGAGGAAACCGGCCTGATCGCCGCCGAGCACCGGCTGGACGACTGGAACCACACCATCGAGTACGAAATCTACCCGCAGTGGCGCCACCGCTACGCGCCGGGCKTGACACGCAACACCGAGCACTGGTTTGGCTTGCGTGTCGCGCAGCCGGTGCCGGTGACGCTGGCGCCGCGCGAGCACCTGCAGTATCAGTGGCTGCCGTGGCAGGAGGCCGCCGCGCTCTGCTTCTCGACCAGCAATGCCGAGGCGGTGCTGCAGTTGGGCTGGCGGGTGCAGGGGCAGCGTGCGGCTTGCGGAGCGGACCTATGAGGCTGCGCGTCGTCACCTACAACATTCATAAGGGCGTGACYGGCATCAAGGGCAAGTCGCGTATCCATAACGTGCGCGATGGCCTGCACGTGGTGAATGCCGACATCGTCTTCCTGCAGGAGGTGCAGGATCGCAATGACCGCCTGGTGGCGGCAGCCTTGTTCGACCCGGATTACACCCAGCTCAACTACTTGGCGACCGACGCGTATCCGCATTCGGTCTACGGCCGCAATGCGGTGTACGACCACGGGCACCACGGCAATGCCATCCTGTCGCGCCATCCGATCCTGATGTCGGAAAACCTCGACATCTCCGACCATCGCTTCGAGCAGCGCGGCTTGCTGCACGCGGTAGCGGATATGAATGGGGTCGAGGCCCACCTGATCTGCGTGCATTTCGGCTTGTTCGCTCGCAGCCGCGCGCGCCAGGCGGAGGCRCTGGTCAAGCGCGTGCAGGACGTGGTGCCAGCCGAGGCGCCGCTGTTGATCGCGGGGGATTTCAATGACTGGAACCACCGGCTCGACAACCTGATCTGCACCACGCTTGGGGCGACGGAGGTGTCCTCCGCGGGTGGCGCGCGGCTGCACACCTTTCCCAGCCACATGCCCTGGTGGCAACTCGACCGCATCTATGTGCGCGGCTTCGAGATCGAGCACGCCAGCGCGCTGACCGGCCGCGACTGGGCCCAGCGCTCGGACCACGTGCCATTGATGGCGGAGCTTGCACGCATTGCCGTGCCGGAGCGGCCGGTTGTCCACAAGGCCAGGGCAGGCACGACTTCCTGAGGGCTATCCCCAGGCCCTCCTCAGGTCCTCCTCAGGCCCCCATTTTCTCCAGCATGACGTCAACAAAGCAGGCCTGCTTGGGCAGCGGCCGGGGGTCGCGCGGATAGAGCAGGTGGACCGGCCTTGGCACTGGCATCGCGTTTTCCAGCAACGGGACCAGCAGCCCGGCGGCTATGTCCGCCGCCAGCAGCACTTCCGGCTGCATCACCACCCCACAGCCAGCCAGTGCCGCGCGCCGCAGCGCCTGGCCGTTGTTGGCCGCCAGCGGCACCGATGACTTGGGCGCCGCGCCATCCTCGGGGGCCGGCCACCCCATGCCTTGCGGCCACAACAGATGATTCAGACAGCGGTGCCCTGCCAGGTCCGCCAGCGTGCGCGGATGGCCCGCTTGCGCGAGGTAGGCCGGCGCCGCGCAGATCGCCATGCGATACGGCCGCAACGGGCGTGCCACCAGATGGTCGGAGCTGGCTAGTGCGCCGATGCGCACGGCGGCGTCGAAACCATCGGCAATCAGGTCGGTGAAAGCGTCGTCGAGCACCAGTTCCACGGTGACCTCCGGGTAGCGCAGCAGGTAGGCCGAGACCGCTTCGGCTACCGCGGTCTCCCCCAACGTCACCGGCGCGGTCACGCGCAGGCGGCCGCGTGGCTGGCTGTGCAGGCGCTCGGCCACGGTCTCCGCTTTGCGCACGCGCTCCAGGATCTGACGGCATTCCTCCAGGAACAGGTGGCCGGCTTCGGTCAGGCTCTGGCGGCGCGTGCTGCGTTGCAGCAGACGCACGCCCAGATGCCGCTCCAGCTGGCCGACATGCTTGCCTACCATCACCGCCGACAGGCCCAGCGCATCGGCGCAGGCGCTGAAGCTGCCGGCTTCGGCGGCGGCGGCAAACACTTCCATGCTGCGCAGCTTGTCCATGGATTGCTAATAAAAAATTAGGGATGCGCGAAATCCTAGCCCATTTATCCCTCCTGAATCCACTTTCACAATGCATTCCTGATGGCGGCAGAAAGAATGCCGTCTTCCTAGACAACCAGAACCATGGGGAATGCAATGAAAATTGTTGTGATCGGAGCCAGCGGAACGCTCGGGCAGGCGGTAGTACAGAACCTGTCGGCTCGCCACGACGTGGTGCGGGTCGGCAAGTCGCGCGGCGATCATCGGGTCGACCTGACCCGGCCGGAATCCGTGCAGGCCTTGTTCGAAGCGACCGGCCGGGTGGACGCCATCGTTGCCACGACCGGAAGCCTGTTTTTCGGGCCGCTCGCGCAGATGCGGGCCGAAGACTTCGAAATCGGGCTGCAGGACAAGTTGCTCGGACAGGTGCGGCTGGCGCTGGTTGGCCAGCATTTCCTGAACGACGGCGGCTCGATCACGCTCACCAGCGGCATTGTCGGCAGCGAGCCGATCCGCATGGGCGCCAATGCCGGCAGCGTCAATGCGGCGCTGGAAGGGTTCGTGCGTAGCGCGGCGCCCGAGCTGGAGCGCGGCCTGCGCATCAATGTGGTCAGCCCGACGGTAGTGCAGGAATCATGGCCCGCGTATGGCGATTTCTTCCCCGGCTTTGAGCCGGTGCCGGCGGCGCGCGTCGCGCTGGCCTTCCAGCGCAGTGTGGAAGGGCCGCGCAGCGGGCATGTCTATCAGGTCTGGTGAGGCTGCGCCAAGGCGGCGGCCAGTGCGGGCGTAAGTTCGAGCGCGCCGTCGCGGATGACCTGGCAGATCGCGTCAAGGTCCGCCAGGTCCAGCACGGGCAGGGCGGTGAGCACGGCCACCGCCTGCGGCTGGTCGCTGGCGACGGCCACGATGCTCGGCACTTCCGGCCACAGCGCAGGCCTGCCCAGGTCTGGGCGGAACACTTCCAGCTTGGGGAAATCGCTGCGCTTGTAACCCTCCACCAGCACCAGGTCCGTGTCGGCGGGCAGCACGGCCAGCGCATCGGCCAGCTCAGGCGAGGCCTCGGCTTCGGGATAGTGGCGCATCAGCGTGAGGTGCCGCGCGCCCACCAGCACGACGTTGGCGCAGCCTGCCTGGCGCATGCGCCAGGAGTCCTTGCCCGGGGTGTCCGGGTCAAAGCCATGGTGGGTGTGCTTGACGCCGGCCACGCGCAGGCCGGCGGCGGCGAAGCGCGGGATCACTTGATCCAGCAACGTGGTCTTGCCGCTGCCGGACGCACCGGAGATGCCGAAAACCTTCACGATGTCGGGGGGTGCGAGGGGATGAAACGGCGACGATAGCAGAGAACGGCCGCCGCGGCGCGCATGGCCCCACACGCTGTGTGCGCCGCGCGCGCCGCCGGGCGCACGCACAGGACATCGGCGTGCCTGATAATGTGGCTCATGTCATCGATTCCGCCCCCACGCCCGCCCCGCGCGCCGCCTCCCGCGCTTGCCGCAAGCCGCGACGATGCCCCCGCACGCGCGCCGCGGCATGCCGGCCCACTGCGCTCCGAATGGCGCCGCGGCAGGCCTCTGGGCGGCAACGCGGTCCGTTTGCTGCGCGGCGGCAATGAGTTCTTCCCGGCCTTGGTTGCCGCGATCGATCAAGCCGTATTCTCGGTTTCGCTCGAGACGTACATTTATGCCGACGATGCGGTCGGCGCGGCGGTGAGCGACGCGCTGATCCGTGCCGCCGGGCGCGGCGTGGCCGTGCACCTGGTGGTGGACGGTTTCGGCGCTGGCGACATGCCGGCCGGGCTCGCCGAGCGCCTGCGCGAGGGCGGGGCGAGCCTCAAGATCTTCCGTCCGCTGCGCCGCTTTAGCCTGGCACGGCGCAACCTGCGCCGGCTGCACCGCAAGCTGGCCGTGATCGACCAGCAGATCGGCTTTGTTGGCGGCATCAACATCATCGACGACCACAACCATGGGCCCTTCGAGAGCGCCGGGCTCGGCCCCCGCTACGATTTCGCGGTGGAGGTGCGGGGCCCGCTGGTCAACCAGATCGCGCTGACCGCCGAGCGCCTGTGGTGGCAGCTATCGCTGCGCGGCGAAATGCGCAGCGTCGGCCTGGCKGGGGTGGCGGCGGAGTTTCCGCTGATCACCGACCTGCCGCTGCCGCGCCAGGACCAGGCCGGCGGCATGCGCGCCGTGCTGCTGCTGCGCGACAACCTGCGCAACCGCCGCGCCATCGAGCGCCAGTACCTGCAGGCGTTGGGCAGCGCGCGGCGGGAAGTGATCATTGCCAACGCTTATTTCCTGCCTGGGCACAAGATGCGCCGCGCTCTGCTGGCGTGCCGCAAGCGCGGCGTGCGCGTGCGGCTGCTCCTCCAGGGCAGGGTCGAGTACCGTTTGCAGCACTATGCAACCCATTCGCTCTATGCAACCTTGCTCGGCGCCGGCGTGGAGATCTACGAATACGCCGATAGTTTTCTGCACGCCAAGGTGGCCGTGGTCGACGATGCCTGGGCCACGGTGGGCTCCAGCAACATGGACCCGTTCAGCCTGCTGCTGGCCCGCGAGGCCAATGTCGCGGTCTATGACGGCGCGTTCTGCGCCGAGCTGCGCCAGGAGCTGGAGCACGCCATTGCCTCGCGCAGCATCGAGGTCAAGGCCGCCACGCATGCGCGCCGTTCGGCGTTGCGCCGGGTGGCGAACTGGGCCGCTTATATGGTGCTGCGTGTCGGCGTGATCATCGCCGGCGTGACAGGGCGCTACTGATCGCGGGACAATACCCGGTGGGGCGATGCTGCTGTGCATCATTCGCGGCAACAAGGATCGATATCTCGCTGCGTCGCGGCATGTTGCGGCGCAGGAGCGCGGCCGCTGCGTTTAGAAACCCCGATCTAATTAAAAGCTTGCTGCCAGCGGGCGCGATCACAATAATCTGAACGGTCGTTCTTTTTTGCCTTAGACTGCGTGCATTCGCGTCTGCCAGGCGGTGAAGCAGTCAGCCGGGCAGCGAAAAAAATGCATAACGTCAGGGTCATACGCGGCGCGATCCGTTTCGCGCCGCGAAGAACGGAGAAAAAATCATGCGACACCAGTCAGCTCGTCTCGAATCCGCCACTTCCGCGTCCCCCGCGCCCATGCGCAAGGGGGAAATGACGCGCGTGGCAATTCTGGATGCCGCGCTGGAATTGTCGTCCCGCGACGGGCTCGAAGGCTTGACCATCGGGCTGCTCGCGGAACGCATGCAGATGAGCAAAAGCGGCGTGTTCGCGCATTTCGGTTCGCGCGAGGACTTGCAGGTGGAGGTGGTGCGCGAGTATMACCGCCGGTTCGAGCAGGAGGTTTTCTATCCCTCGCTGCACGAGCCGCGCGGGCTGCCGCGCCTGCAGTCCATGGTGCGCCGCTGGATGGAAAAGCGCATCCAGGAAGTGACCACGGGATGCATCTACATCAGCGGGGCGGTGGAGTACGACGACCGCGCGGAAAGCCCGGTGCGTGACGAACTCGTCAAGAGTGTCACCATCTGGCGCGCCGCGCTGACGCGTGCCATCGACCAGGCACGGGAAGAGGGGCACCTGCGCGCGGATTGCGATCCGCGCCTGATGCTGTTTGAAATGTACAGCCTTGAACTAGGCTTGCATCATGACGCCCGCTTCCTGCGCTTGCCCGCGAGTGCCGAGCTTGCCATGGTCGCGCTCAATAAATTGATTCAGTCCTACCGTACCTGACGCCGCCGCGGCGTCCCGTGCCGGATCGTGCACGGGCGGCGTAGCGGCTTTGCAAACCTCCAAGGAGTCTTTGATGGGCCAGTACACCGCACCGTTGCGCGACATGCAGTTCGTGCTCCATGAATTGCTCGGCGTGGAAGCCGAACTCAAGGCGCTGCCGAAGCACGCCGACGTTGACGCGGACACCATCAACCAAGTGCTTGAGGAAGCCGGCAAGTTCTGCTCCGAGGTCGTGTTCCCGCTCAACCAGAGCGGCGACCGCGAAGGCTGTACCTACGTCGGCGACGGCGTGGTGACGGCGCCCAAGGGCTTCAAGGAAGCGTACAAGCAGTACGTGGAAGCCGGCTGGCCGGCACTGGGCTGCGACCCCGAATACGGCGGCCAGGGCCTGCCTATCCTGGTCAACAATGCCTTGTACGAGATGCTGAACTCGGCCAACCAGGCGTGGACCATGTACCCCGGCCTGTCGCACGGCGCGTACGAAGCGCTGCATGCGCACGGCACGCCCGAGCTGCAGAAGGTCTACCTGCCCAAGCTGGTCTCCGGCGAGTGGACCGGCACCATGTGCCTGACCGAGCCGCATTGCGGCACCGACCTGGGCATCCTGCGCAGCAAGGCCGAGCCGCAGGCCGATGGCTCCTACACCATTACCGGCACCAAGATCTTCATCTCGGCCGGCGAGCACGATCTGTCCGCCAACATCATCCACCTGGTGCTGGCACGGCTGCCGGATGCCCCGCAGGGCACCAAGGGCATCTCGCTGTTCGTGGTGCCAAAGTTCGTCCCCGATGCGAGCGGCAACCCGGGCGAGCGCAACGGCATCAAGTGCGGCTCGATCGAGCACAAGATGGGCATCCACGGCAACGCCACCTGCGTGATGAACCTGGATGGCGCGCGCGGCTGGCTGGTGGGCGAGCCCAACAAGGGCCTGAACGCCATGTTCGTGATGATGAACGCCGCCCGCCTGGGCGTGGGCATGCAGGGCCTCGGGCTGACCGAGGTGGCCTACCAGAACTCGCTGGCGTATGCCAAGGACCGCCTGCAGATGCGCGCGCTGACCGGTCCCAAGGCCCCGGACAAGCCGGCTGACCCGATCATCGTGCACCCGGACGTGCGCCGCATGCTGCTGACGCAGAAGGCCTTTGCCGAAGGCGGCCGCGCGTTCAGCTACTGGACCGCGCTGCAGATCGACCGCGAACTGTCGCACCCGGACGAGTCCGTGCGCAAGGAAGCGGGCGACCTGGTTGCGTTGCTCACGCCCGTGATCAAGGCCTTCCTGACCGATAACGCGTTCACCGCCACCAACGAAGGCATGCAGGTGTTCGGCGGCCACGGCTACATCGCCGAGTGGGGCATGGAGCAGTATGTGCGCGACGCGCGTATCAACATGATCTACGAAGGCACCAACACCATCCAGGCGCTGGACCTGCTGGGGCGCAAGATCCTGGGCGACATGGGCGCCAAGATGAAGGCCTTCGGCAAGATCGTGCAAGCGTTCGTCGAGGAAGAGGGCACCAACGAAGCCATGCAGGAGTTCGTCAATCCGCTGGCCGACCTGGGCGACAAGGTGCAGAAGCTCACCATGGAAATCGGCATGAAGGCCATGGGCAACCCCGACGAAGTCGGCGCGGCCGCCGTGCCTTACCTGCGCGTGGTGGGCCACCTGGTGTTCTCGTACTTCTGGGCCCGCATGGCCAAGATCGCGCTGGAGAAGGAAGCCAGCGGCGACAAGTTCTACACCACCAAGCTGGCGACCGCACGCTTCTACTTTGCCAAGCTGCTGCCGGAGACGGCATCGCAGATCCGCATGGCACGCGCTGGTTCGGCCACGCTGATGGCGCTGGACGCGGATCTGTTCTGACGGACTGTTTGTCCTGAATTAATGCGGTTGTCTTAGCGCGGGCGCAAGCTGTTTGCCACGGCGCTGCGGATGCCGATGGTGTGCTCCCCTCTCCCATGAAATGGGAGAGGGGAGCACACCGGCAGCAGCAGGAACTGAAGCAACCCCAGCGCCACGCGCAGCCAGCCCACCTCATCTCAACGCTCACTTTCCTAGGAGCGCGCATGTCCAATTTCATCGTCAAGAAGGTCGCCGTGCTGGGTGCCGGCGTCATGGGGGCGCAGATCGCCGCCCATCTCGTCAACGCCCGCGTGCCCGTGGTGCTGTTCGACCTTCCGGCCAAGGAAGGCCCCAAGAACGGCATCTCGCTGCGTGCCATCGAGAACCTGAAGAAGCTCTCGCCGGCACCGCTGGGCATCAAGGACGAAGCCGGCCTGATCCAGGCTGCCAACTATGAGGACGACCTCGCGCTGCTCAAGGAGTGCGACGTGGTGATCGAGGCCATCGCCGAGCGCATGGACTGGAAGCACGATCTGTACAAGAAGGTCGCACCGCACCTGGCATCGCACACGATCTTCGCCACCAATACCTCGGGCCTGTCGATCACCGCGCTGTCCGATGGTTTCGACGCGGACCTGAAATCGCGCTTCTGCGGCGTGCACTTCTTCAACCCGCCGCGCTACATGCACCTGGTGGAGCTGATCCCGACCGCCACCACGCAGCCGGCGATCCTGGACCGCCTGGAAACCTTCCTGACTTCCACGCTCGGCAAGGGCGTGGTGCGCGCCAAGGACACGCCGAACTTCATCGCCAACCGCGTTGGCATCTTCTCGATCCTGGCGGTGTTCGCCGAGGCTGAGAAGTACGGCATCCCCTTCGACGTGGTCGACGACCTGACCGGCTCCAAGCTGGGCCGCGCCAAGTCCGCCACCTTGCGCACCGCCGATGTGGTGGGCCTGGACACCATGGCCCACGTGATCAAGACCATGCAGGACACCCTGCTGGACGATCCGTTCGCGCCGGTGTACAAGACGCCCGCCGTGCTCAAGGGGCTGGTGGATGCGGGCGCATTGGGCCAGAAGACCGGCGCCGGCTTCTACAAGAAGGAAGGCAAGGCCATCAAGGTGCTGGATCCCAAGACGGGCCAATACGTCGACTCGGGCAAGAAGGCCGACGAGATCGTGGTGCGCATGCTGAAGAAGGAACCGGCCGAGCGCATCAAGCTGCTGCGCGAGTCCACCAACCCGCAGGCGCAGTTCCTGTGGGCGGTGTTCCGCGACGTGTTCCACTACATCGGCGTCTACCTCGAGCAGATCGCCGGCTCCGCCGCCGATATCGACCTGGCGATCCGCTGGGGCTTCGGCTGGAATTCCGGCCCCTTCGAGGACTGGCAGTCGGCTGGCTGGAAGCAGGTGGCCCAGTGGGTGAAGGAAGACATCGAAGCCGGCAAGGGCCTGGCCAACGTGGCGCTGCCCGCATGGGTCTTCGAAGGGCCGGTGGCCGAGAACCAGGGCGTGCATGGCGCGCAGGGTTCATGGTCGCCCGCCGCGCAAGCCTTCGTGCAGCGCAATGCGTTGCCGGTGTACGAGCGCCAGGTGTTCCGTGCCACGGTCAAGGGCACTGCCGCAACGGATCCGCGCAAGGCCGGCCGCACCGTGGAAGAAAACGATGCCGTGCGCATCTGGGTGAGCGAGGGCCAGGACGATGTGCTGGTGGTCTCGTTCAAGAGCAAGATGAACACCATCGGCCCGGACGTGATCGACGGCCTGACGCGCGCCATCGACCTGGCCGAAGCCGAGTACAAGGGCCTGGTGGTGTGGCAGCCCACGTCGCTGCAACTGGGCGCGCCGGGCGGCCCGTTCTCCGCGGGCGCCAACCTGGAAGCCGCGATGCCGGCCTTCATGATGGGCGGCGCCAAGGGCATCGAGCCCTTCGTCAAGAAGTTCCAGGACGGCAGCCTGAAGGAGGCCGCGCTGGCTGCCGCACGTGCTGCGCAAGCCGCCGGCAGCACCAACTACCTGCAGTTCCTCACCAATCGCTTCCAGGCAGCGGCCATGGCCAAGGTCTCCTCCTCGGCGCTGGACGCGCAGAAGCTGGGCTACCTGCAGCCATCGGACACCATCGTGTTCAACGTGCATGAGCTGCTCTACGTGGCGCAGAACGAAGTGCGCGCGCTGTCCAACGCCGGCTACCGCGCCCCGGTGCCGGGCACGCTGGTGCCGGTGGCAGGCCGCTCCGGCATTGCCACCATCAAGGCGTCGCTGGCCAATATGCGCGACGGCGGCTTCATCTCCGCGCACGACTTCCTGATTGCCAGCCGCATCGCCGAGGCAGTGTGCGGCGGCGAAGTGGAAGCCGGCTCGCTGGTCAGCGAGGAATGGCTGCTGGCGCTGGAACGCAAGGCCTTTGTCGACCTGCTCGGCACGGGCAAGACCCAGGAACGCATCATGGGCATGCTGCAGACCGGCAAGCCGGTGCGCAACTAAGGCAAGCGAGGAACCGACATCATGAAACAACTGCAAGACGCATACATCGTTGCCGCAACCCGCACGCCGATCGGCAAGGCTCCCAAGGGCGCGTTCAAGAACACCCGTCCGGACGACCTGCTGGCCACCATCCTGCGCGCGGCTGTGGCGCAGGTGCCTAACCTCGATCCCAGGCTGATCGAAGACGCCATCGTTGGCTGCGCCATCCCTGAGGCGCAGCAGGGCCTGAACGTCGCGCGCATCGGCGCGCTGCTGTCGGGCCTGCCGAATACCGTGGGCGGCATCACCGTCAACCGCTTCTGCGCCTCCGGCCTGTCGGCCGTGGCCATGGCCGCTGACCGCATCCGCGTGGGCGAGTCCGACGTGATGATCGCCGCTGGCGTGGAATCGATGAGCATGGTGCCGATGATGGGCAATTCGCCGTCGATGTCGCCGGCGATCTTCGAGCGCGACGAGAACATCGGCATCGCCTACGGCATGGGCCTGACCGCCGAGAAGGTCGCACAGCAATGGCAGGTCAACCGCGAAGACCAGGATGCTTTCTCGCTCGCTTCGCACCAGAAGGCGATCCGCGCCCAGCAGGCCGGCGAGTTCAAGGACGAAATCACCCCGATCGAGATCGTCGAGAAATTCCCCAACCTGGCCAGCGGCCTGGTCGACGTGAAGACACGCACCATCTCGCTCGACGAAGGCCCGCGTCCGGAGACYTCGATCGAAGGCCTGGGCAAGCTGCGCCCGGTGTTTGCCAACAAGGGCAGCGTCACCGCCGGCAACAGCTCGCAGACTTCGGATGGCGCCGGTGCGCTGATCCTGGTTTCGGAAAAGATCCTCAAGCAGTTCAACCTCGTGCCGCTGGCGCGCTTTGTGTCGTTCGCGGTGCGCGGCGTGCCGCCCGAGATCATGGGCATCGGCCCCAAGGAAGCGATTCCCGCGGCGCTCAAGGCGGCCGGCCTCACGCAGGACCAGATGGACTGGATCGAGCTGAACGAGGCCTTCGCCGCGCAGTCGCTGGCGGTGATGCGCGACCTGCAGCTGGACCCGGCCAAGGTCAACCAGATGGGCGGCGCGATCGCACTGGGCCACCCGCTGGGCGCCACCGGAGCGATCCGTTCGGCCACCGTGGTGCATGCGCTGCGCCGTAACAACCTGAAGTACGGCATGGTCACCATGTGCGTCGGCACCGGCATGGGCGCGGCAGGTATCTTCGAGCGCGTCTAAACGCGCCGTGGGGCAGGCAGCCTGGGCGCCAGGTGCGTTCGTGCTGCCCGCCCCGAACTCTCTATCAGGTGAAGAAAGCGGTGCCATCACAAGGAGACAGCTGCCGCCTCGATGCGGCTCGCCTGACAGGGAGGAAACAACTACATGCAGGAGACACTCATCCTGGYCGACGCCGCGTGCGACATGCCGCGCTCGCTGATGGCCGAGCTTGGCGTGCGCACGGTGCCGTTCCGCATTCGCGCGGGCGACCGCTTTGTGGCCGACGTGCGCGACGAGCCGGCCTTGCCGTCGCTTTACGAACAGTATCTGGTCGGCAAGCAGGACCACTACGCTGAATCCATCCCCTTGCTGGAGCGCGAGATCGAAGACCACCTGCTCAAGCATGTGGTGACCTCATGCGACCGCGCGCTGCTGCTCACCATCGCCAGCAGCCGCAGCAAACTGTATGCGCATGCCTCGGGCGCCGTGGTTGGCACCGTGGCCAGGAGCTTCAAGGCACGCAAGGACGCGGGGCGCACGGGGTTGTTCGAGCTGAAGGTGATCGACACCGGCGCGATCGGCCCGGGCCAGGCGCTGATCGTGCGCGAGGCGGCGCGCCTGCTGGGCGGCGGCGCCAGCGCGCAAACGGTGGTGGAGGCCGTGGAGACACGCCTGCGCGATGCCGCGCATATGTTCCTGGTGCCCGACGAGTTGCTCTACATGTACACGCGGGCCAAGCACAAGGGCGAGAACAGTATCACCTGGGGCCGCTACATGCTCGGCAGCGCGTTCAATATCCGCCCCGTCGTGCATATGCATTGCGGCCAGACCGAGCCGGTGGCCAAGGCGCGCGGCGCGGACGAAGGCATGCGCCGCGTGATGGCGCATGCGCAGCAGTGCATCCGCAGCGGCCGCTTGCTCAGCCCGGCGGTATCGCTGAGCTATGCCGGGCCACCCGGGGCGATTCAAGCGTTGCCTGCCTATCAGTCGCTCGCGCGCACCGCGCAGCAGCATGGCGTGGAACTGATGCTGGCGCCGATGAGCCTGACGGTGGCGCTCAACGTCGGCGCAAAGGCGTTCGGGATGAGCTATCTTTGCGAGGATCCGCCGGCGTTCGAGTGAACGGGCTTCAGCATGGCGGACAAGTCAACCAAGCAGTAAGGAGAAGACGATTTCATGAGCATCCTGACCACCATCGAGCAAGGCATCCTGACCCTTGAGTTCGATCGCCTCGACAAGAAGAACGCCATCACGGCGGCGATGTACCAGGCCATGGCCGATGCGCTGCGCGTCGCCGATGCCGACCCCGCCGTGCGCGTGATCGTGATCCGCGGCAAGCCGGAAGTATTTACCGCGGGCAATGACCTGGAAGACTTCATGCAGCGTCCGCCCACCTCGGACGAGGGCGGGCAGCCGGCGCCGGTATTCCAGTTCCTGCAGCAGATCAGCCAGGCCAGCAAGCCGCTGGTGGCGGCGGTGAGCGGCCCGGCGGTGGGCGTGGGCACCACCATGCTGCTGCATTGCGACCTGGTCTATGTCTCCGAGACGGCCAAGCTGTCGCTGCCGTTCGTGCAGCTGGGCCTGTGCCCGGAGGCGGCATCGAGCATGCTGCTGCCGCGCCTGCTGGGTCACCAGCGCGCTGCCGAGAAACTGATGCTGGGTGAGGCGTTCAGCGCGCAGGAAGCGCTACAGATCGGCCTGGCCACGCGCGTGCTGCCGGTGKCGGAGCTCAACGAGTTCGTGYAGCAGCAGGCGCGCAAGCTGGCCGCGCTGCCGGCTTCGTCGCTGCGGGAAACCAAGCGGCTGATGAAGGGCGGCGACAAGGCTGCCGTGCAGGCCAAGATGGCGGAGGAGGGCGAGGTGTTCCGGCGCATGCTGCAGGCGCCGGAAGCCAAGGAGGCGTTCAAGGCGTTCTTCGAGAAGCGCCGCCCGGATTTCTCGCGCTTCAGTTAAGCCTGCGGCGTTCAAGGCGTCGCCCATTCGCGCAGCAGATTGTGGTAGACGCCGGTGAGGCGCACCACGGTGGCGTGTCCATGGCCAAGCGCATGCCCGATTTCCTGGATGGCGGTGTCCAGGTCGAACAATAGGGCGCGCTGGCGGGCGTCGCGCAGCAGGCTCTGGATCCAGAAGAACGCGCATAGCCGCGTGCCCCGGGTCACCGGGCTGACACGGTGCAGGCTGGAAGCGGGGTACAGGATCATGTCGCCGGCGGGTAGCTTGACCGCATGCGTTCCATAGGTATCTTCGACGATCAGTTCGCCGCCGTCGTAGTCGTCGGGCTCGCACAGGAAGAGTGTGGCCGAGATGTCCGTGCGGATGCTGTCCGAGCCGTCGGGCAGGTAGCGGATGGCATTGTCGACATGGGTGCCGAAGGATTGTCCGCCCGCATAGGCGTTGAACAGCTTGGGGTAGATCCTGGCCGGCAGCGCCGCCGAGAAGAACAGGGGATGGCGCCGCAAGGCCTGCTCGATCATCGCGGCGACACGCCCGCCCTGCGGGGAGTCGTGCGGCAATTGCAGATTGTCCTTGGCGAGGGAGGACTGGAATCCTGCGGTCGCCTTGCCGTCGGCCCAATCGGCCTGCGTCAGCAGGCTTACGCTTTCCCGCACCTGTTCCGGCGTCAGCACGCCGGGTATGTGAATCATCATTTGGCTGACCTTGGGCCGGGGGCATCCGCTGCGGCGACGCCCCCCGCGCGTAGCGTTAGAAGGAGTAGACGGCTGACAGCACCGCGGAGCGGCCGTCGCCGTACTCGATCGCGGACGAGCGCGATGCGCTGCCCAGCGTCTGGCGCACCCGCTCCACATAGGCCTTGTTGAAGAGGTTGTCGACGTTGAGCTGGAACTTGAGGTTCTTGTTCGGCGCATAGCCGAGCATGGCGTTGTGCACCAGGTAGGCACCAAGCGTGCCGTCCCCCACCGATGTCACGTTGCGCCTGCCGATGAAGCGCGCGCCGTAGCCCAGCGTCCAGCCCGCGGGCACCAGTCCCCCCGTGCCCTTGTTCACGCCCGAGCCGGTGCTGACCAGGTACTCGGCGGACGGGTTGAAGGACGTGCCGTAGGCGAAATAGATCCTGCCGTTGTCCGTGGGCTTGAACACCAGTCCCGCCCGGCCGCTGAGCTGGTTGGTGGTGCTGTCCGCGCGCTCGGTTGCCTTGCCCAGCGGCGTGCTCTCGGCGCTGCCATCTATCCAGTCGTAGCGCAGGCCAAGGTTCAGGTCCCAGTGCTTGCCCAGGGCGATGGTGTCAAGCGCGTACAGCGCCTTTACGTCAAGCCATGTCTTGGTGCGCGCGCTGTCGCGCCGGTCGGTGGGCGCGCTCCAGTAGCCTGGCGGGTTGGAGAGATCGAAGCCGTTGGCGGGATAGTACCTGGCGAGATAGTAGGAATAGGTGGTCCGGTCGTAGGTCTCGCGTGAGATCTCGAAGCCACTGACGAGGGTGTGTCCCAGCCCCAAGGTGTCGAAGCGGCTGGTCAGGTTGGTCTGGTTGATCCACAGCTCGGTGGCCGAGTCGCGGCCATAGCCCTGCGGCCCTGCCGGCCGGTAGCGGCCCGGCGGCAGCCCCGTCTGGTTCACGTGCGAGGCAGAGATCACGGTGTCGCGGTGCAGGCGCGAATAGCGGGTCAGGTTCTGCAGCTTGAGCTTGTCGTTGAATTCGTGTTCGAACTTGACGGTGGCCGCATCGGTGGTGATGTTCTCCCGGTCCACGTTGCGCCAGCCGAAGTAGCCGTGCCGGCTGACGCCCGCGAGCCGCTGGCCGTTCAGCGCTGGCACGCCGTAGTCGGGCAGGTTGTCGTCGCTCTGGTGGAAATAGCTCAGCGTCAGGCGCGTCGGCGATTGCATGCCGAAGGTGATCGATGGCGCGATGCCCCAGCGGCGGCGTTCGATGACGTCGCGGCCCGGTATGTCATTCTCGTGCGCCATCAGGTTCAGGCGGACGACCGCCGCGGGCCCGTCCCACGGCAGCGGCTGGTTGGTGTCCAGGGTCAGGCGGTGGAAGCTGGCAGTGCCGAGCCCGCCGCCGACGTGCGTGAACCTGTCCGCCTTCGGTTGCTTGCTGATCATGTTGATGTTGCCGCCGGTGGTGCCAGCGCCGCCGAAGACCGAATTCGGCCCTTTGATCACCTCGRCCGCTTCGAGGTTGAAGAGGTCGGAACGGTTGTTCTGCCCGCTGTCGCGCAAGCCGTCGATCTGCATGTTCGCGTTGGCGCTGAAGCCGCGGATATTGATGCTGTCGCCGGAGCCGCCACCACCCTCGCCGGCGTTGAAGGTGATGCCGGAGACGTTGGAAAGCGCCTGCCGCAAGCTCAAGGCGTTCTGTTCCTCCAGCACGTGCTGCGGCACCACCGTGATGGTCTGGGGCGTATCGAGCAGTGGCGCCGCGTATTTTGCCGAGCCGGAGGCTTCGACCTTGGAGCTGGGTGCCTGCGTTCCCGTGACCGTGACCGGCGCCAGTTCGATGTGTTTGCCCTGCCGTTGTAAATCGTCTGCCAGGACCGGTGTAGCGCAGGCCGCCGCCAGGACGGCGGAAGCGAGGGAGCGCCGCGGTGGCAGCGCGGCAGACCTGATGTACGAACGCATGCAATCCTCCTTAAACAATAATGATAATCATTATCATTTAAGGATTTGGGAAGAGGCGGGACAATCGGAGGCGTCTGAATGTACCGGCGGAAATTTCTGCATTTCCTCCGGGAGCTCAGCGCAGACGCTGACCCGCTCGCGCCGGCTTCAGCCGCGGCCGCTTATATCGCTGGCAACACCCGCGGTTGCCTTGCATCGTCCGTCGCCACATAGGTCAGGATGGCTTCTGTCACCTTGACGATCTCGTGGCTGTGGCGCATGCGCTGCGCATAGACTTCCACTGATACCGTGATCGAGGTGCGGCCCGTTTTCTCAATATCGGCGTAGAAGCTCACCAGGTCGCCGACAAAGACCGGGTGCTTGAACAGGAAGGAGTTCACCGCCACGGTGGCCACGCGGCCCTGCGCGCGTTCCACCGCCGGGATCGAGCCGGCAATGTCCACCTGGGCCATGATCCAGCCGCCGAAGACGTCGCCGTGCACATTGGCGTCCGATGGCATGGGGACCACGCGCAGGGCGGGATTCTTGCCGGCAGGCAGGCAGGGGAGGGCGTCGGCTTGATTCATGATGGCTTGAGCTTGGATAGGGTTGGAGCTGGGTGGCAAGGGCTGCGCTGGGGTGCCGGCGCGCTGGTGCGCATGTCGGAGTGACCTTGCCGCCGTGCGGCCCGGGTGTCGCGGCRGTTCCGTGACGAGGGTAAACGGTGTGGCGCCGGCTAACAAAGACGATCTCTGCCACAATCGCATATTCGCCCGAATTCTAACGTATGCGACGCTACTCTACGTCGGCCGAGCCGTCCCCCGCCCAGCCTTCTTCCCTCTTCGGCAAATCCAACGTTCCCCGCAGCGATTGGCAGACCGTGCGCAACCTGTTGCCCTATGTCTGGCATTACAAATGGCGAGTGATTCTGGCGCTGGTGTGCCTGGTGGCGGCCAAGGTGGCCAACCTGGGCGTGCCGATCCTGATGAAAAAGCTGGTGGACAACATGAATGTTCCCGCCGGCAGCGCGAGCGCGCTGCTGGTGGTGCCGGTGGGGCTGATCGTCGCCTACGGGATACTGCGCTTGTCCGGCACGCTGTTTACCGAGTTGCGCGAGATCCTGTTCTCCAAGGTCACGCAGAGCGCGGTGCGCGAGATCGCGCTGCAGGTGTTTCGCCACCTGCACGCGCTGTCGCTGCGTTTTCACCTGGACCGCCAGACCGGCGGCATGAGCCGCGACATCGAGCGCGGCACGCGCGGCATCCAATCGCTGATCTCCTACTCGCTCTACAGCATCCTGCCGACCCTGGTCGAGATGGGGCTGGTGATGGGCTTCTTCATCCTGCACTACGACATCTGGTTCGCTGCCATCACGGGCTGCGCGCTGGTGAGCTATATCGTGTTCACCATCGTGGTGACCGAGTGGCGCACGCACTTCCGGCGCAAGATGAACGAGCTGGATTCGCGCGCCAACCAGAAGGCGATCGATTCCCTGCTCAACTTCGAGACCGTCAAGTACTTCGGCAACGAGGAGTACGAGGCCGGCCGCTATGACGAGAACCTGCGCAAGTACCGCACCGCGGCGATCCGCTCGCAAAACTCGCTGTCGTTCCTCAACTTCGGCCAGCAGGCCATCATCGCCACCGGCCTGATCATGATCCTGTGGCGCGCCACCGTGGGCGTGGCGGCGGGCAAGCTCACGCTGGGCGATCTGGTGCTGGTCAATACGCTGATGATCCAGCTGTACATTCCGCTGAACTTCCTCGGCGTGATCTACCGCGAGATCAAGCAGGCCACCACCGACATGGACCGCATGTTCGTGCTGCTGGGCACCAACCGCGAAGTCGCAGATGCGCCGGACGCCGCGGCCTTGCGCGTGCAGGGCGCGGCGGTGCGTTTCAACCGTGTCGGGTTTGGCTACGAGAGCAACCGCGTGATCCTGGACGAGGTGGACTTCGCCATCGCCGCCGGCACCACTACCGCGGTGGTGGGCCACAGCGGCTCGGGCAAGTCCACGCTGGCGCGGCTGTTGTTCCGCTTCTATGACGTGAGCAGCGGCGGCATCGAGATCGACGGCCAGGATATCCGCGCGATCACGCAGGACAGCCTGCGCCGCGCCATCGGCATCGTGCCGCAGGACACCGTGCTGTTCAACGACAGCATCTACTACAACATCGCCTACGGCCGCCCCGACGCCAGCCGCGACGAAGTCATCGAGGCCGCGCGCGCGGCCCAGATCGACGGCTTTATCCGCGAGCTGCCGCAGGGCTACGACACGCCGGTGGGCGAGCGCGGCCTCAAGCTGTCGGGCGGGGAGAAGCAGCGCGTCGCCATTGCCCGCACGCTGCTGAAGAACCCGCCAATCCTGGTCTTCGATGAAGCCACCTCGGCGCTGGATTCCCGTACCGAGCAAGCCATCCAGGCCGAGCTGATGCGGCTGGCGCAGAACCGCACCACGCTGCTGATCGCGCACCGGCTCTCTACGGTGGTGCATGCCGACCAGATCCTGGTGATGGACCACGGCCGTATCATCGAGCGCGGCACCCATGCCGAACTGATGCGGCTCGACGCCCGCTACGCCGAGATGTGGCATATCCAGGCGCGCAGCGCGGCAGAGAGCGAGGCCCCCGTGGAGGATGTCGCGCTGGCGATCGAAGCCGGCGACGCAACCCAGGACGCCTGACACGGCAATCGCCAGGGCCGCAATGAATTGTTGACAATCCATTGTGGCAAACCGGCCAGAACCATCCGGTTGCACGAATTTGGTTCGACAATAGGTGGCGTATCAGCCCCATCATGGTGCGTGTTTGCATGGCACGCGCCTTGCGGACGAACTATCCAGGAAGACGACTAACTGGAGAGAGTTCAATGCCGCTATTCCGTGCCGYCACCCCGTTCGAGGCCACTGCCGCTCACGTCGGCGCCCAACCCGCCCATGCCGCGCCCGGCGCTGCCGTATCCACCGCGCGCCGCCGCTGGCTGCAGCTTGGCATGGCGCTGGGCACTGCCCTGGTGCTGTCGACACAATTTGCCGGCGAGGCGTACGCCCAGACCAAAGTCCGCTTCCAGCTCGACTGGCGCTTCGAAGGCCCGTCTGCGCTGTTCCTGCTGGGCGAGCGGAAGGGCTACTACAAGGCCGAGAAGCTCGATGTGTCGATCGACGCCGGCAACGGATCGGGCAACGTGGTCAACCGCGTGGCTTCCGGCACCTACGACATGGGCTTTGCCGACCTGGCCTCGGTGATGGAGTTCTATGGCAACAACCCGGATGCCAAGAACAAGCCGGTGGCCGTGATGATGGTCTACAACAACACGCCCGCCGCCGTGCTCGCGCTGAAGAAGTCCGGCATCAAGACCCCGCACGACCTGGCCGGCAAGAAGCTCGGCGCACCGGTATTCGACGCCGGCCGCCGCGCCTTCCCGATCTTCGCCAAGGCAAACGGCCTGCAGGCATCGAGCTTCAACTGGCAGGCGATGGACCCGACCCTGCGCGAGACCATGCTCACGCGCGGCGACCTCGACGCCATCACGGGCTTTTCCTTCACCTCCATCCTCAACCTGAATGCGCGTGGCGTGAAGGACGAGGACATCGTGGTGCTGCCTTACCCGCAATACGGCGTGAAGCTGTACGGCAACGCCGTGATCGCCTCGGAAGACTTCCTCAAGAAGAACCCGGAGGCGGTCAAGGCCTTCCTGCGCGCCTTCGCCAAATCGGCCAAGGACGTCATCGCCAAGCCGGAAGAGGGCATCAAGGCGGTCAAGGCGCGTGACGGCATCATCGACGAGAAGCTCGAGACCAAGCGCCTGAAGATGGCGCTGGACAGCGTCGTCAAGTCGCCCGACGCGCGCGTCGAGGGCTTTGGCCGCGTCAACAAGCCGCGCCTGTCGCTGATGGCTTCGCAAGTGGCCGACGCCTTCGGCACCAAGGGCCGCATCAACCCCGACAACCTGTGGACCGATGCCTACCTGCCGTCCGCTGCCGAACTGGATGTGCTGCGATGACGCTTGGCACCACTTCCCTGCGCACCGGGGCCGCGCTTGCTGCCGAACTGCCGGACGAGCCGGCGGCGCAACCCTTCGTCGAGTTCAACCGGGTCTGGCTCGCCTATAACGACGAGCTTGCCCGCCAGGGTGAGTTCGCCATCGAGGACATCTCGCTGCAGGTCGAGCCGGGCGAGTTCATCGCCATCGTCGGGCCTTCCGGCTGCGGCAAGTCCACCTTCATGAAGCTGGCGACCGGGCTCAAGCCGGCCACGCGCGGCGTGGTCAGGATCGCCGGCGAGAAGGTCACCGGCCCGCTCAAGATGGTTGGCATGGCCTTCCAGGCGCCGACGCTGCTGCCCTGGCGCACCACGTTGCAGAATGTCATGCTGCCGCTGGAAATCGTCGAGCCCTACCGCTCCACACTGCGCCAGCAGCGCGAGGAGTACACGGCGCGCGCACGCGAGCTGCTGCGCACCGTGGGCCTGGCCGGCTACGAGGACAAGTACCCGTGGCAGCTCTCCGGCGGCATGCAGCAGCGTGCCTCGATMTGCCGCGCGCTGATCCACGAACCGCGCATGCTGCTGCTCGATGAGCCCTTTGGCGCGCTCGACGCTTTTACCCGCGAGGAGCTGTGGTGCGTGCTGCGCGACCTGTGGCAGGCCCAGCGCTTCAACGTGATCCTGGTCACCCACGACCTGCGCGAGGCTGTGTTCCTGGCTGACACCGTCTACGTGATGAGCCAGCGCCCTGGGCGCATCCTCACGCGCAAGGGGATCGACCTGCCGCGTCCGCGCGACCTCGACCTGACCTATACCGAACCCTTTGCCGACCTCGTGCATGCGCTGCGCGAGAAGATCGGCCACGTACGGCAGCACTGACCATGAGCACTTTCTCTTCCTCGATGAGCGCGGCTCAGCAACGCCGCGTGCAGCGCGTGGCGCCGTGGCTGCTGCTGGGCACGTTCCTGCTGCTGTGGCAGGGCGCGTGCCTTGTGTTCAATGTGTCGGACTTCATCCTGCCCAGCCCCAGCGCGATCGTCACGTCGCTGCTCGACTACTGGGATGTGATTGCCGGCCACGCCTGGCGTACCTTCTGGACCACCATGGTTGGCTTTGGCCTTGCCATCATCGTGGGCGTGGTGCTGGGTTTGCTGATGGGCTCGTCCAAGCTGGCGTACGCCGCCGGGTATCCGCTGATGACGGCGTTCAATGCGTTGCCGAAGGCGGCCTTCGTGCCGATCCTGGTGGTGTGGTTCGGGCTCGGCGCCGGCCCGGCGATCCTGACCGCCTTCCTGATCTCGTTCTTCCCGATCATGGTCAATATCGCTACAGGGCTGGCTACGCTGGAGCCGGAACTGGAGGATGTGCTGCGCGTACTTGGTGCAAAGCGCACCGATGTGTTGCTCAAGGTCGGGCTGCCGCGGTCGATGCCTTACTTCTTTGCTTCGCTCAAGGTGGCGATCACGCTGGCGTTCGTCGGCACTACCGTGTCGGAGATGAGTGCAGCCAATGAGGGTATCGGCTATCTGCTGGTGTCCGCCGGATCGGCGATGAAGATGCCGCTGGCGTTTGCCGGGCTGGTGGTGATCGCCGTGATGGCGATGGTGATGTATGAGTTTTTTGCGGTGGTGGAGAGGCGGATGACGGGGTGGGCGCATCGGGGGGGAATTGAGGGCTAGAGGGGGTCGTTTGGGCGGTGTTGGTTTTTGTACCCAAGGTGCCATATGACATTGCTCTGCGGGGTTGGTCGCTGTTTCTCTTTGAGCGGTGTTGGTTTTTGGGGCCTGTCAGAAATTTTGTGTTTAGGGCATAACATGTCGCCAAGGAGCATGTATGCCACGCAAGACGAAGACCAGCCAAGCCGCAGACCGTGAACTGCCGGCCATTCCCGAAGACCTGATCGCCCATTTCGTTAAGGGTCCCATGACTGAC
>NZ_JBFTSF010000024.1:0-43676 GCF_056399905.1 Cupriavidus sp. 01L46 | reverse complement strand
ATATCGGTGTCATCTGTGCGGCCGGTGATCGACACTAGCGCCAGCGAGGCCAGCAGAATGAGCTTCAGCAGTCTCAACATATTCACGGTGGCCCCCCGGGGCGATACAAGTTGTTGTCTAGGGACAGGTCGCCGTCGAATTCATCCGCACCCTGGCGCCTTGATGCACCGTGACGGAGATGCCGGTTCGATTGTCGGTTGCAACCGCACTGATATCCCAATAGGTATCCTTCGGCGCAGAGTCGGCGAAATCGACGCTGTAACCGTCCGCCGCGGTCATCTGCAAGCAAGCCGGCTTGGCAGTCTGGACGGTGTAGTCCGCCATGCCGTCGTTATTGATATCGATGCTGAAAGTCTGCGCGGCAGGTGTGTAGAAATTGCTGACCGAGCCGATGATTCTCTCGATTGCCTGCTGCGCGGCGGCCGTAGCCTCGATTTTGGCTTGCTGGTTGCCCACAACCTTCAGGTTGGTCTTGCTCATGCGCACGGCCGAGACCACCATTAGTGTCAGGACAATCAACATGACCAGCCCCACCACCAGGCTCATACCAGCCTGGCGAAGCCTGCCCTGGAATGATCGAAGCCTCATCTTCACTCTCTCCGGCTGCTGGGGTTGATGACGCGCACGACGCCGGTGTAGACGTGCCGCTTGAAACTGTCCGAGAAGGGGCCTACTGAGCCGGCCACTCCCATGCTGTAGGTCTTCGCAGCCAACGTGCTGTCGACGAAGGCGGACACTTGCGTGTTGCGCGCCAGCAAGTTGACCTGCACGGCCATGACATTGGGCCAGTCGGYCAGCGCTGGCGTGGTTATAAAGGGAACGGCTGGCGCGCCCGCGCCAACGGCGTCGACGCCATAGTCCAGTTGCAGGTTCTCGATACCGTCGACCAGTGGCGTCGTGACCCAACTCGACGTGCCGCCCGCTACTGCGATTTCCAGGCGCTTTAGCGTCGGCACAGGCTTGCCGCCATCCGCGCCCGCGGTGCAGGTGGTGGCGCCAGCAGCCAAGATGTTGCACGGGCTGATGAAGTAGATATGCTCGATGTAACGGCGCAGCGCGGCTGGCGTGACGCCGTCGTTTTGCACCAGGGTGTACACGGAAGGGGTTGCCGGTGTGGGGTCCGGACCGACGGCCGTCACCGGCGTACCGGTGGGGGTAGTCTGCACATAGACCTGGCCCGCTACGGCAGTGGCAAGCGTTGGGAGGGTGTCGCTCGTTTCCAGGCGGCGCACCACCAGGATATCCGTCCCTGCCACGTGATTTGCATTCGGCAGGCAGGCCGACAGCGGAGCCGGTACGGTGGCTGGAGCGTCGTAACCCTGCATGGGCAAGGCGAAGGCATTGCCAATGCTGGTCGTGTCGATTGCGCACGGATCCGGCAAGGCAGACAGGGCCGCAAACGTGCCGCCAAACTGGCCATAGTAGCCGGCATGCTGGATATCGTCCTCCAGCAGCGTAAATGCATAGCGACCGTTTTCAATCTGCCGGGCGGACTTGTCGAGCTCGGTGCGGGTGCTGCTCTGCTGGCTGATCAGCGCCGCGACACCTGCCATCAGGAACAGGCCGATCACGATCGCGATCATCAGTTCGACCAGCGAAAAGCCCGCGTGGCGGGAGCGCAATCGTAGTGAGGCGGTTGACTTTGCCATGTGTCGAGCCTCAGTTCAGGTTGGCAATCTGCAGYGTTGCGCTGACCACCCGCCGCCGCGTTTCGTCAGCGTACAGCCCCTTGCCGCAGCCAAGGCCCGCGCCCGGCGCCACCGTCTTCCCCATGCCCAGCCAGGCCACGCTAACCAGATAGACGCCGCTGACGCTGTCATAGCTGACGCAGCCGCGCGCGCCGATCATGGCGCCGACGCTGCCACTGGCACTGGTTTCAGCCGCGCCGGCGAGCAGGTTGCTCCAGGTCGCAAGATCCCCGTTGGCCATGGTGTAGGCCTGGACGGTACCAAGGGAGCACGCCGGCGCGGCGGCCGCGCCAGTCCCAAGATAAGGCTGCCCGTTGACTGGATCGGTGGTGAAGGCATAACAGCCGGCGACCGACCGGTTGGCATTGATGCGGCCGATCATGTCCTGCAGCAGAATCAGGGCCTGGGTACGCTGGTACGACTCGGCCTCGGCGCGCTGGCTGGTCAACATCAGGCCCACGAGGCCCAGCAGTCCGACCAGCAGGATGATCAGCGTAACGAGAGCCTCGATCAGGCTGAATCCCGACTGGCGGTCTTCTGGCAGCGGCCTGCGCATCAGCAACTCCCTGCCTGGCTGCTTGGCAGCCCGCTCAAATCGATGTTGATGCAGCGCTGCGGTGCACTGGAGCTGGCTGCACTGATGCCAAAAGAACTGACCGAGGCAGCGAGGCGGCCATTGCCGTTGTAGACGAGCCCGGCCACAGGGCCCGTCATGGTCAGCCCCTGCAACGCCTCGTGCTGGCTGAGCGTGATGGTGCCACTTGTGACCGTCCAGCCGTTCTGCCAGCCGCCCGTCGCTGCAGCGACGGTAACACCGCTATTGCGTTTTATCGCCTCGCTGCGAGCGTAGATCAGTGCTGAGACGACATCATAGCCAGCCGCCCGGATCCGCTGCCCCAATATGAAATCTCGAAAATACGGGGTGGCGATCGCCGCCAGAATGGCGATGATCGTCACTGCGGTAATCAGTTCGATCAAGGTGAACCCCCGTTGCAGGTGCCTTCGCGCGTGCCGCGCTTTTGCCAAGCTGGGCAACATTTTTCCCTCCATGATCCACACTCACCAGCAACTGGCAACGGTGCCGCTGCCGCTGATCCCCTTGGCGCCAGTCTGGTCAATGGTGAGATTCATGCATCCGGTGTCGTTGGTAGCCTGCGCGCCGGTCGGCGTGGCGGTCACGAGATAGGTCGGCGGGGTAGCAGCATTGCTGGCTGCCACGGTGACGTTGTAGTTCTTCGCGACTTCCGTGGGAACGGTGGCATAGCCGAGCGCCGTCATGGTGGTAGCGTATTGACGTGCGTCGAGGTTGTACTGCTCTTGCTGGTTGGCCACCCCAAGAATGAAACTCTGGGCAGCGGAGCGGTTGCTCCGGATCACGTATCGGGTGTACGAGGGATAAGCGATGGCCGCAAGGATCGCGATGATGACCACCGTGATCATCACTTCAATCAGYGTGAATCCCAACTGTGCGCTGACCATGTGCAAAGCCGTTGCCGTCCTCGGTTCACCGGCGATAAACAAACGCGCACCAACCAACGCGCCTGCCGGCTCTCGGCAAGAAGACTGACCCATGATTKACCCCGAAGTACGTTTATTTTTTTGTATTCCAGTTCTTCCGGCTAATTTTAATGTGTGCTTCCGGACGGACTCTGCTTAATTTAGCAATTTGTGTGTGCCTCCGCCACTCATTCGTACGGGCCGACAGGATATTTGTCCAGCACGTCGCGAATTTCAGACAGCCACCGGCTGCGGTGGCTGGCCGGCGCCATTGGTCCCGCCCACGAACGCATATTTCACGTTGCGTGTCTCCCAATGAATGGCACGTCMATGCCTCCGCGCTGCACGAGCGCAAGAAGTGATCAAAGAGCACCAAGAGCGTTGATAACGAGGCAAATGGACGAGCAGCCTCGGCCTATAGGGCCTTACGATCCAGCCCGACGCACGTTAGGCTCCGTCGTGATCGCCGAGGGCGTCACGGCCACATGACTCGCCGTGACTTCCACGTGGCTGGCGATTGCCGCGACACCCAATTGTGGCGGAGCAGGCACGCCATGCTTCCCCACACCATGCCCTTGAGCGGAGGAGTCAGGTACAGCCCGACGATATCGCGCACCATCTCGGCAAACAACGGGTTGGTGGAATATGAAGGGCCCCGGCTCCAATCTGACAACCATTAACATATTTGACAATAAATTGATTTAAGTAATTTTTTAATATTTGATTGGATTGCACTGGCCTGAATTCTCGCGGTCACCGCTTCCGCCAGACTTTTCTCCACGGCACAGCCGGCGCTTCGTTACGCGTGCGGAGTTATCCTCACAACGATTCAGACGCTTCCCCAAATTACCGCACCCCGTTACGCACTAGATTGACAGCCCCCCCTCAAGACATCGCCGCACGGCACCGCAGTGCAAGGCCTCCTCGCAATGACCCTTGGCATMGTGGCGCTCGCGCTGATCACCCACAAGCGCAGCCATCCCGGCTGAATCGGTCCGCGCTGCCCGGTTCAGCCTGGCTCGACCGGCGCCGTCAGCAAGCGATACGCTTGCTCCTGCGTAATATCCAGCCGGTAGTGCCGGGCCAGCATGCGCGCGAAGTGATGCGCGGCGTCCGGCTCGCAGTGCCTCAACTGCTCGCGGTAGGCCTCCAGCTCGAAACGCAGCCGCCAGCGCGGGCTCGCCAGGTAGAGCACGCCCATCAGGCCGCACCAGCGCCAGAACTGGCGCACATGCACCTTCTCATGCTCGATCAGCGCGTGGCTCACGCCGGGCCGCACCAGGATCAGCGGTCCCGGCGCGAAGCCATCGAACCCGCGCGGAATCAGCCAGCGGGACTTGGTCTCGATCAGCAGGCAGAGGGGCGATTTGCAGAAGCGGATCATGGCAGGCGACAGCGGTGCGATGGCACAGGGCGCGCATGGGCGTGTCCAGGCGTGAGTTCCCAAGCCTATCAGGTCGCGCGGGCCCGCGTCCAAACCTGCCTGCCAAAATAAAAACGCCCCGCTTTTGGCGGGGCAAAGAGCAATGCCTGAATGGATCGCGCGTGGCTAATCGATACTGATCTTGCCCGCCTCGATCACGCCCTTCCAGCGCTGGAGCTCCTGCTTCTCGAACTGCTCGAACTGCTCCGGCGTATTGGCGACCACCTCGAAACCGTTCTCGGCCAGCTTCTGGCGCATCTGCGGCTCGTTGAGCGAACCGACCAGCGCGGCATGCAGCCTGGCCTTGACGTCCTTCGGCAGCCCGCGCGGCGCGGCCACGGCTTGCCACGAATACACGTCCACGTCCTTCACGCCGCCCTCTGCCATGGTGGGCACGTTCGGCAGCACCGCCGAGCGCTTGTCGCCGGTCACGGCCAGCGCCTTGAGCTTGCCGCTGCGGATATGTTGCAGCACCGCGTTGACGTTCTGGAACGAGACGTCCACCTGGCCTGCGAGCAGGTCGGAGATGGCCGGCGCCCCGCCCTTGTAGGGGACGTGAAGCCCGTCAGTGCCGGACTTCTGCCAGAACAGCGCGGCGGTCAAATGGTCCGACGAACCGGCGCCGGAGCTGGCGAAGGCCACCTTGCCCGGATTCTTCTTCATGTACGCGACCAGCTCCTGCAAGTTCTTCGCAGGGAAATCCGGCTTGGTGACCAGCACGTTGGGCGCACGCACGGCCACCGTCAGCAGGTCGAAGTCCTTGGCCGGGTCATAGCCCAGGTTTTTTTGCAGGAACGGGTTCACGGCATAGACGCCGATCGACGCCACCAGCAAGGTGTAGCCATCGGCAGGCGCGCGCTTGACCATGGTCGCGCCGATGGCCCCGGTAGCACCGGGGCGATTGTCGATCACGAACGGCTGGCCCAGCTTTTCATTGAGCGGCACCGCCAGCATGCGCGCGATGGTGTCGGTGGAGCCGCCCGCAGGGAACGGCACCACCACGGATACGGCCTTCTGGGGCCATGCCGGCGAGGCGGCCGCGGCGCTGGTCACGGCGCCTGCGGCGGCCAGTGCCGTCGTGGCGGCGAGCATGGCCGCGGCGAGCCGGCCGAACTTGCGCCGCGCGGGTGCGGCAAGCGTGCCCGCGGCAGCTGGCCGGCCATCAGGTTTGTTCATGGTTGTCTCCTGGTTCTTGGTGGTTTTCTTGTATTCGTGGGGGCCGCAGATGCGGCTCACCGGACCATGCAGGGCGCCTTGTTGTTGAAGGTCCAGCCCGGGATCAGGAACTGCATGGCGACGGCGTCGTCGCGCGCACCCAGCCCCATATTCTTGTAGCGCTCGTGCGCCAGCGCGAGCTGCTCCATATCGAGTTCCACGCCCAGGCCCGGCTCCGTCGGCACGGCCACCTTGCCGTTCTCGATCTTCAGCGGCGCCTTGGTCAGGCGCTCGCCGTCCTGCCAGATCCAGTGGGTGTCGATGGCGGTGACGCGGCCCGGCGCGGCGGCGGCCACGTGGGTGAACATCGCCAGCGAAATATCGAAGTGATTGTTCGAGTGCGAACCCCAGGTCAGGCCCCACTCGGCGCACATCTGCGCCACCCGCACCGAGCCCTGCATGGTCCAGAAATGCGGATCGGCCAGCGGGATGTCCACCGATTGCAGGCGCACCGCGTGGCCCATCTGGCGCCAGTCGGTCGCGACCATGTTGGTGGCGGTAGGCAGGCCGGTGGCAGTACGGAACTCGGCCATGACCTCGCGGCCCGAGTAGCCCTCTTCCGCGCCGCAAGGATCTTCGGCATAGGCCAGCACGCCATGCTTGTCGCGGCACAGGCGCACGGCTTCGGCCAGCGACCACGCGCCGTTGGGATCCAGCGTGATGCGCGCCTTGGGGAAGCGCTCGGCGAGCGCCAGGATGGCTTCCATCTCTTCGTCGCCGCGCAGCACGCCGCCCTTGAGCTTGAAATCGTTGAAGCCATAGCGCTCATAGGCAGCTTGCGCCAGGCGCACCACGCCCTCGGCATTCATGGCGGCTTCATTGCGCAAGCGGAACCAGTCGTTGTCCGCCTCGGGCTCGCTGCGATAGCCGAGCGTGGTGCGGTTACGGTCTCCGATATAGAACAGGTAGCCCAGCATCTCCACGGCATCGCGCTGCTGGCCTTCGCCCAACAGCGCGGCCACCGGCACGCCCAGATGCTTGCCCAGCAGGTCGAGCAGCGCCGCCTCGAGCGCGGTGACCGCATGGATGGCGATGCGCAGGTCGAAGGTCTGCAGGCCACGCCCACCCGCGTCGCGGCTGGCAAAGGCGGTGCGCACGCGATTGAGCAGCGCCTGGTGGTTGCCGATCGACTGGCCGGCCAGGAGTTCGCGCGCATCCTCCAGCGTCTGGCGGATCGCTTCGCCGCCGGGCACCTCGCCTACGCCCGTATTGCCCGCGCTGTCTTTCAGGATGACGATATTGCGCGTGAAGTACGGACCGTGCGCGCCGGACAGGTTCATCAGCATGCTGTCGTGGCCGGCCACCGGCACGACGGTCAGCTCGGTGATCACGGGCGTGCCTGCCATGGGCGCGGCGCAAAGGGATGATTGGGTCATGTTGAACTCCAGCAGGAAGAGCGGCTCGCCGCGTTGGCTGCCGGCCCTTGCGGGTTGTCTCGGGTTGGATGCGCCGGCTGCTGCCGGATCCTTGTGTGCGGTGCTTGCCAGGTCCCGACGTGGCTGCTACAGCCCATGCAGCGGGAGACACCTGTTATCGGTCGTCATATAACTTACGACGCAGTATAATGAGGCTATTGCGATCCGGTCAAGCCCCAGCCCATCACCATGTCAAACCCGATGTTTGCCTCCACTCCCCCGCTGCGGCGGCGCGGCCGTACGCTTGCCGAAGAGGCGGTGAGCAACCTGAGCGAGCGCATCCAGCAAGGCCAGCTCAAGCCGGGCGACAAGCTGCCGACCGAGTCCGAAATCATGGCCGCGCTCGGCGTCAGCCGCACCGTGGTACGCGAAGCGCTGTCGCGGCTACAGGCCAGCGGGCTGGTGGAAACCCGCCACGGCATCGGCACCTTCGTGCTGGCGCGCAGCGCTGAGAACGGCTCGCCCTTTCGCATCGATCCCGCCACCATGGGCACTGCCATGGACGTGCTGGCCATGCTGGAATTCCGCGTCAGCCTGGAGGCCGAGGCGGCCAGCCTGGCGGCATCGCGGCGCAGCGATGAGCAACTGACGGCGATGCGTGGCGCGCTCGACGAGCTCAAGCGCACGGCGGCGGGCGGCGAGGATTCCGTTGGTGCCGATTTCGAGTTCCACCTGCTGATCGCGCGCGCCACCGGCAACCGCTACTTCACGGACATCATGGGCCACCTCGGCACCATGGTGATCCCGCGCAGCCGGCTGCATGTCAGCGCGCAGGAGCGGGAGCAGTACCTCGAACGCGTCAATATCGAGCACGAGAACATCTTTGACGCCATCGAGCGGCGCGACCCCGAAGGCGCCAAGGCCGCCATGCGCATGCACCTGACCAACAGCCGAGAGCGCCTGCGCAAGGCGTCGGCGGCGGTGGAAGCCGGCTAGGGCCGGCCTGCCGGAGCATCCCGGCGGGATCCGGGATTTCCTGCTTGCCCGACAAGCGGCCTATGTTGTAGGATGTCTTACAATAAACAACGGTGTAGCTGTATCCCCATTGATGCGCCCCGCGTGTTAGCCCGGGGCCACATCCACGCCGCCTCAAGCGCAAGCTACGGCGCGCGCCCACTTGATCGCAGTTGAAAAGCAGGAAACGCTCATGACCATTACCGGCGAAATGCTGATCGGCGCCAGCGCAGTGCGCGGCACCACCAAGATCCTCCATGCCACCAATCCGGCCACGGGCGAAGTCCTGGCACCGGAATTCCACGGCGGCGGCGCCGCCGAGGCCGAGCGTGCCTGCGCGCTGGCCGAGGCCGCGTTCGACACTTACCGCAACACCTCGCCGGAAACCCGCGCCCAGTTCCTGGAGTCGATCGCCAGCGGCCTGGAAGCCCTGGGCGATACGCTGATCGAGCGCGCCCACGCCGAGAGCGCGTTGCCTGTTGCGCGTCTGCAGGGCGAGCGTGCCCGCACCGCCGGCCAGTTGCGCCTGTTCGCCAGCGTGCTGCGCGATGGCCGCTGGCAAGCCGCCACGCTCGACTCCGCCCTGCCCGGGCGCACGCCGCCGCGCCCCGACCTGCGCCTGCAGAAGATCGCGGTCGGCCCGGTGGCGGTGTTCGGCGCCAGCAATTTCCCGCTCGCGTTTTCGGTGGCGGGCGGCGATACCGCATCCGCGCTGGCGGCCGGCTGCCCGGTCGTCGTCAAGGCGCACTCTGCCCACCTCGGCACCTCCGAGCTGGTCGGGCGCGTGATCCAGAAGGCCGTGGCCGATGCCGGCCTGCCCGAAGGCGTGTTCTCGCTGCTGGTGGGCGCGGGCGTTGCCGTGGGCACGGCCCTGGTCGCGCATCCGTCGATCCAGGCAGTGGGCTTCACGGGCTCGCGCAGCGGCGGCCTGGCGCTGGTGCAGACGGCCAACAGCCGTCCCCAGCCGATCCCCGTCTATGCGGAAATGAGCAGCATCAACCCGGTGTTCCTGCTGCCGGCGGCCCTGGCCGCCCGCGGCGCGGAGATCGCCCGCAACCTGGTGGATTCGCTGGTGATGGGCGTAGGCCAGTTCTGCACSAACCCCGGCCTGCTGCTGGCSRTSGAARGCCCGGCGCTGGACGTGTTCCGCCGAGGCGCGATTGCGGCATTGGCGGAAAAGGCGGCGGCGACCATGCTGACGCCCGGAATCAGCCAGGCTTACGACAATGGCGTGGCCCAGCTCAGCGATATCGAAGGGCTGCGCCGCATCGGCAGCGGCCAGGCCGCCAGCGGCCCCAACCAGGCCCGCCCCGCGCTGTTCGAAACCACGGCCGCGCGTTTCCTTGCGGACCACCGCATGGAAGCCGAAGTGTTTGGCCCATCCTCGGTACTGGTCGTATGCCGCGACCACGAGGAGATGCTGGCGGTGGCGCGCCGCCTGGAAGGCCAGCTGACCGCCACCGTGCAAGCGGATGCGGGGGATCGTGCCGAGGCCGGCAGCCTGCTGACCGTGCTTGAGCGCAAGGCGGGGCGCGTACTGTTCAACGGCTATCCGACGGGCGTGGAAGTGTCGTATGCGATGGTCCACGGCGGGCCGTTCCCGGCTACGTCCGACACGCGCGCCACCTCGGTGGGTGCATCGGCCATCGAGCGCTTCCTGCGCCCGGTGTGCTACCAGAACGTCCCGGCGGAACTGCTGCCGCCCGCACTGCAGGATGGCAACCCGCTGAACGTGTGGCGCCTCACCGACGGGCAACTGGCCCGCGACTGACCCCGCGCGCGCGCATGAAAAAGGGCCGGAAATTCCGGCCCTTTTTTTATCTCAGGCTAGCTGGGCATTACGCCGCAATGCGCTCGATGGCAGCCGGCGCCTGCGGCGGCTGGATCACCGGTGCATTCCCGCGCGAGCGGCCCGAGCTGAGATAGTCGGCGATCGACTCCTGCGTGACTTCGCCCAGGTAGACGCCATCGGCATCGACCACCGGCAGCCAGCTGGTGTTGTGCTGGTACATGCGCGAGAGCACGATGCGCAGGTGCTCGTCGAACGCGGCGGTCGCCACGAACGGCCGCATCGCATCCGCGCACATGCCCTGCCCCGCGCGCGCATCGCGCCGCGTGACGTAGCCTAGCGCGCGCTGCGCATCGTCCACCACCGGCAGGTGGCGCACGTCGGCCTCGTCCATGATGGCGAACGCCTGCGCCAGCGGCATGCCGGGGCTGCAGGTCTGCGCCATGGTGGCGGCATCGCCGGCGCGCACCAGCAGCAGGCGCTTGAGCGTGTTGTCGTGGCCGATGAACGCTTGCACGAAATCGTCGGCCGGACGCGCCAGCAGTGCGTCGGGATGGTCGAACTGCACCAGCTTGCCGCCGCGGAACACGGCCACCCGGTCGCCCAGCTTGATGGCCTCGTCGATGTCGTGCGAGACCATGATCACGGTCTTGCCCAGCTGGCGCTGCATCAGGAAGAACTCGTTCTGGATGCTCTCGCGGTTGATCGGGTCCACCGCGCCGAACGGCTCGTCCATCAGCAGCACGGGTGCATCCGCCGCCAGCGCGCGGATCACGCCGATACGCTGCTGCTGCCCGCCCGAGAGCTCGCGCGGATAGCGCTTGAGCATCTTGTCGGGATCGAGCTGCACCATCGACATCAGCTCGCGCGCGCGCTCGCGGCTGCGCTTCTTGTCCCAGCCCAGCAGGCGCGGCACCACCATGATGTTCTCCTCGATGGTCATGTTGGGGAACAGGCCGATCTGCTGGATCACGTAGCCGATCTTGCGGCGCAGCGTGACTTCGTCCACGCGGGTGGTGTCCTCGCCGCCGATCAGCACCCGGCCGGAGCTGGGCTGGATCAGGCGGTTGATCATCTTGAGCGTGGTGGTCTTGCCGCAGCCCGAGGGGCCGAGGAAGACGCAGATCTCGCCCTTGGGCACGGTGAGCGAAACCGCATCGACAGCGCGCACTTCGGCGCCGTCTTTTTGCCTGAAGGTCTTGGTGAGTTGGTCGAGTTCAATCATGTTCAGCGAATTCCTTTCGGTGTCAGCGCCCGCTGCAACCACTGCAGGCAGGCATCGGCCACGATGGCGAGCACGCTGACCAGCACCGCGCCGATCGCCAGCTTGCTCATGTTGCTCTGGCTGATCGCTTGCAGGATCAGCACCCCGAGGCCACCCGCGCCGATGATGGCGGCAATGGTGGCCACGCCGATGTTCATCACCACGGCGGTACGCACGCCGCCGAGGATGACGGGCACGGCCAGCGGCAGGTCCACCAGCCGCATGCGCTGCCAGGTGGTCATGCCGATGCCGCGGCCGGCTTCCTGGATGCCGTCGTCGACATTGGCGAGCGCCACGCAGGTATTGCGCATGATCGGCAGCAGCGAATACAGGAACACCGCGGTCACCGCCGGCACGTAGCCCAGCGCGTGGCCGAAGCGCGCGAAGATCGGGATCATCAGCCCGAACAGCGCGATCGACGGCAAGGTCAGCACGATGGTGGCCAGCGTCAGCAGCGGCGTGGCGAGAAAGCGGAAGCGCGCGCACAGGATGCCCAGCGGCACGCCGACGACGATCGCCAGGCCCACCGCGGAACCCACCAGCGCCAGATGCTGGCCGGTGAGCTTGAGCAATGTCGGCCAGCTGTGTTGGAGGTAAGTCAGCAAGTCCATGCGGCCCTCCTCAGATCAGGCCGTGGCCGCGCAGGAATTCCTGCGCCACCTTGTCGACCGGCTGCTGGTCGATATCGACCTTGTAGTTCATCTCGGTCATGGCCGCGTTGTCGAGCTGGGCCGCCAGCGCGTTGAGCAGGCCGGCGAGCTCGGGATGGGCGTCGAGCGTTGCCTTGCGCACCACGGGCACCGCGTTGTAGGCGGGGAAGAAGTGCTGGTCGTCTTCCAGCAGCACCAGGTCGAAGCCCTTGACGCGGCCATCGGTGGTATAGACGAGGCCCAGTTCGACCTGGTCGTTCTTCAGCGCGGTGTAGACCAGGCCCGGATCGAGCTGGATCACGTCGCGGCGCGAGAACGGCAGCTTGTAGAGCCCCTTGAGCGGTTCCAGCCCGTCGGGACGCGCGGCGAACTCCATGTCGACCGCGAACGGATGGGCGGTGCCCTCGCCGGCGGCGCGCATCTTCTCGGCGAAGGCCGACAACGTGGCCACGCCAGCGGCTTCGGCACGCTTTCTCGGCATCGCCAGCGCATAGGTGTTGTTGATGCCGGAGGCATCGAGCCATATCAGGCCGCGCGCGGCGTCGAGCGTCTTGACGCGCTCGTAGCTCTCGGCGGCGCCGAGCTTTTCCTCGACCTTGTTGAACACGATCAGCGCCGTGCCGGTGTAGTCCCACACCACGTCGAGCTGGCCGCTTTCCATGGCCTGGCGCATCAGCGTGCTGCCCAGGCCGGCGGTGAGCTCGGTGGTGAGGCCTTTGGCCTGCAGGTACTGCGTGGTCATCGACGACAGGATCAGCTGTTCAGTGAAATTCTTGCCGCCTACGCGAACGGTGTCGGCGTGCGCCGGCAACGCCATGGCTGCCACTGCGGCAAGCACGGCGACACTCGCCAGCATGCGTGCCTGGCCCCGGGCCGCGCGGCCCGCGCGAGCCAGCGCGCTTGTGATGAAATGCATCGGGTTCTCCTTCATGTTCGGTGCGCCCTTGCGCGCCTTAGCGCGCCAGCCCGCGGCGGCGCAGGTAGCAATAACCGGCGGCGGCAAACAGGCCATCGAGGGCGAGTGCCAGCAGCGCGGTGGCCGCGGCGCCCAGCAACAGCAGGGGCTGGTTGTTCAGGTAGATGCCGGGGAAAATCAGTTCGCCCAGGCTGTTGGCGCCGATCAGGAAGGACAGCGGCACCGTGCCGACATTGATCACCAGGCTGATGCGCACGCCCGCCAGGATCACCGGCAGCGCGTTGGGCAGTTCGACCCGGAACAGGCGCTGCATGGCGGTCATGCCAAGGCCGCGCGCGGCCTCGGTCAGTGCCGGGGAAACGCCGAGCAAGCCCTCGCAGGTATTGCGCACGATCGGCAGCAGCGAAGCCAGCCACAGCGCCAGGATGGCGGGCCGCTMGCCAATGCCGAGCACGGCCAGGGCCAGTGCCAGCACCGCCAGCGATGGCACGGTATTGCCGATATTGAAGACCTGCATCAGGCGGTCGGCCCAGCGGCGCATGCACGGACGGCTCAGGCCGATGCCTGCCGGGATGCCGGTGACCAGCGCCAGCGCCATCGACCACGCCACCAGGCGCAGGTGGTCGGCAACGTCGTACCACAGGCGGTCCTGATATTGCAGGATGACATCGACGCCGATCCAGGTGACCAGAGCGGCCAGCGCAGCGAGCGTGAGACACCCCCAGGCCAGCGCCTGTACAGATTGCTTGGACATATTCCCTTCTGTCCGCATGCCAGATGTGGGCACGAGAAACCACATCCGGATTGACGGACGAACAAAGTGGGCTCAGGCGGGTGCAAATGGGGGCCCGCCGGCCCTGACTAGATTGCCTTGCCCGCCATGACCGGCAGATGAGCCGGTGGACGGGCGCCGGGCTTCACGCTGGAGAGCGGGAAACCCAATTGAAAGGACACCGTGCCGGTAAGGGCGAGAGTCCCGGGAGCGGCGCAACCCGCTGCAAGGTGCAGGAACGGGAGGCCAGTGGCAGCGCAAATTTGGTGGTTCCGACGCGCCGCCGGATCAATCGGCCGGTGCCACGCTTGGGGAAGCAAGGGGATGGGGCGGCACTCAAACACGCCTGCCCGGACCCTGCCAACCCGACTTGATTACGCAGCATCGGATGACAACGAGAGCGCTATTATACCCAATTACAGCGATCTTGTCACTATCACGCTTTCTCCACACTTTTGCGCCGCTTTCTGGCCGTATCTATCAGGCTTCGCCCGGCATTCCGGCGTCACTCTCGTTGTTCCAGAATTGAGGCATCGCGAGGCGTTGGCCGTGCCATGGGCAGAACAATCTTTTGCCCGGATGGCCTCTACCGGTTCTGGCCCAAACCCTTAAATTACGAGGGTAGCCTTTGGGGCCGCGCGCCATTGCCGCCATCCCCAGCCAACAGGAGATCGATCATGGAACAACGCACTGCCATCCCTACCGCCCCCACCATCCCGGCCACCGCCACGGAAACCGTGCAGCGCTCGCGCGCGGTCGACCGCGTGGTGCGCGGCATCGCCACCTCGGACGGCRCCGGCGTCAAGCTCACCCGCGTGCTCACGCAGAACCTGCAGCGTCGCCTGGACCCGTTCCTGATGCTGGACGCGTTTGGCACCGATAGCCGCGACGACTATATCGGCGGCTTCCCCGACCACCCGCACCGCGGCTTCGAGACCATCACCTATATGCTGGCCGGCCGCATGCGCCATCGCGACAGCGCCGGCAACGAAGGCCTGCTGGAGAACGGCGGCGCCCAGTGGATGGTGGCCGGCGCCGGCGTGGTGCACTCGGAGATGCCCGAGCAGGAAGACGGCCGCATGGAAGGCTTCCAGCTGTGGCTGAACCTGCCCGCCGCGGACAAGATGACGGCGCCCTGGTACCGCGACCTGCCGGCCGCCGACGTGCCCACGGTGGCGCTGCCGGGCGGCGCCACGGTGCGCGTGCTGGCAGGCGCTTCGCACGGGGTGGCTGGCGCGGTCACACGCCCGGTCACGGAGCCGCTCTACCTGGACGTCTCGCTGCCGGCGGGGCAGACCTTCTCGCAAGCGTTGCCGCAAGGGCATAACGCCTTCCTGTACACCTATCGCGGCGAGATCGCGGTCGGCGCGGGCAGCAACGCCGCCGTGCTGGAAGCGCAGCGCATGGGCGTGCTGGACAACGCCGCCGGCGCCGACGGGGTCAATGTCACGGCCACGGCCGATGCGCGCTTCCTGCTGATCGCGGGCAAGCCGCTGGGCGAGCCGATCGCGCAATATGGGCCGTTCGTGATGAACACCCAGGAGGAGATCTACCAGACCCTGGCCGATTTCCGCGAAGGCCGCTTCAACCAGATCGCGGTCAGCCACGGCGCCTGACACGCTATGAGCCATCGGGGGCGGCATCGCGCCGCTCCCGCTCCGGCATTGGCCGCGGCGCCCCGCCCCGGCCCCCCGCTCTCTCCCCGCCCTACTCTCCCGCATTTCGCAAACTTCACGCCAGTTTCGCGCCGATCGGCCAAGCTGGCCGCCCCCGGCAGCCCGGCCGCCCGCTCACCCGCCCCAAATGCCCGGCATGCGACTTGCAACCTGCTTGTATCCGTTGTGGGGCCGAGAAAACTGGCCTGATCAGGTCGTCCGAACCCCACACACTTATATAATCCACGGTTAATAAACGGCATCACCGCCCAGTGATGGTTGCTGCAATGCGTAACGGCGATCCTGCCCCACGCGCTGCAGCAGGTGCTGCCCGATACAAACATTAACGAACATTGACCCACGTTGCTGCCATAACAACTCGAGCCGCCTCAGTGACCTTAAGCACAACCCCAAGGCTGGCGCTTGCCCATATCATCAAGCGCTACCCCGGCGTGACCGCCAACGATGACGTGTCCCTCGTCGTCGCCCCCGGCGAAATCCACGCCGTGCTCGGCGAGAACGGCGCCGGCAAATCCACCCTGATGAAAATCATCTTTGGCGCGGTCAAGCCGGACGCCGGCGACATGCACTTCAACGGTGCACGCGCCGCSATCCACAATCCGCACGAYGCCCGSAACCTGGGCATYGCSATGGTGTTCCAGCACTTYTCGCTGTTCGATACGCTGACCGTGACCGAGAACATCGCSCTCGGCCTGCCCCGGGGCAGCAAGGCGGCCGCCGGCAGCCCGCAGGCCGGCACCAATATGAAGCAGCTGGCCGACCAGATCCGCGAAACCGCCCAGCGCTATGGCCTGCCGCTGGAGCCGAACCGCCATGTGCACACCTTGTCGGTAGGCGAGCGCCAGCGCGTGGAAATCGTGCGGGCGCTGCTGGCCAAGCCGCAGCTGCTGATCCTGGACGAGCCGACTTCCGTGCTGACACCGCAAGCGGTGCAAACCCTCTTCATCACGCTGCGCCAGCTCGCGGCGGAAGGCACCAGCATCCTCTACATCAGCCATAAGCTCGACGAGATCCGCGAGCTTTGCCATAGCGCCACCGTGATGCGCATGGGCCGTGTCACCGGCGTGTGCGATCCGCGCCAGGAAAGCGCGGCCTCGCTGTCGCGCCTGATGATCGGCGGCGAGCCGCCGCGCGAGGCGCGCGTGCAGACCGAGCCCGGCGCCTGCCGGCTGGCGGTGCGCGAACTCTCGCTGCCGCGCTCGCATGCGTTCGCGACGGAGCTTGCCGGCATCTCGCTGGACCTGCGCGCCGGCGAGATCGTTGGCATCGCCGGCGTGTCCGGCAACGGCCAGCAGGAATTGCTGGCGGCGCTGTCGGGCGAGGATGTGCGCGCCGCGCGCGATGCCATCGCGCTGGATAACAAGCCGGTGGGCAAGCTGGACGCGCGCCAGCGGCGCCGCGCCGGACTGGCCTTCGTGCCCGAGGAACGCCTCGGCCGTGGCGCCGTGCCGGGCATGAGCCTGGCCGCGAATATCCTGCTTTCGCACCAGTCCGCGCCCTATGTGCAGCGCGGCATGATTTCGCCCAAGGCCGCCGCCGGCCTGGCGCAGTCCGTGATCGGGCGCTTCCGCGTGAAGGCAAGCGGGCCGGACGCGCTGGCCAAGAGCCTGTCGGGCGGCAACCTGCAGAAATTCATCGTCGGCCGCGAGATCGAAAGCGGCCCGAAGGTATTGATCGTGGCCCAGCCGACCTGGGGCGTGGATGTGGGTGCCGCGGCGCAGATCCACAACGAGCTGCTGGCGCTCAAGGCCACTGGCTGCGCGTTGCTGGTGGTGTCGGAAGAACTGGACGAACTGTTCGCCATCTGCGATCGCCTGCACGTGATCGCCAAGGGCCGGTTGTCACCGTCGATTCCGACCCAGGACGCCACGCGAGAGCAGGTGGGCCTGTGGATGAGCGGTCTTTGGGAAGGCGGGCCAGGCGGCCGGCGCGAACAAGAGGAGACGGTGCTCCATGGCTGATTTCCTCCTTCGCTCGCCGCTGTCGCTGGCGCCGCGCGGGCTGCCCTCGCGCCGCATGGCCTATGCCTCGCCCTTCATCGCGCTGGCCTTGACGCTGGCCTTCGGCGCGCTGCTGTTCCTGCTGCTCGGCAAGGATCCGGTGGCCGCGCTCAAAGTGTTCCTGGTCGACCCGCTCAAGGACCGCCGCGCCATCGGCGAGGTGCTGCTCAAGACCGTGCCGCTGGTACTGTGCGCGCTCGGGCTTTCGGTKTGCTATCGCGCCAATATCTGGAACATCGGCGCGGATGGCCAGCTCATCGTCGGCGGCATCTTCGCCGGCGCCACCGTGTTGTACTTCGACGTGCCCGGCAATGGCGTGAACGGCGCCGTGGTGCTGGTGCTGGCCTCGCTGGCCGGCGTGGTCGGCGGCATGTTCTGGGCGTCTCTCACCGCCGTGCTCAAGGACAAGTTCAACGCCAACGAGATCCTGGTGTCGCTGATGCTGACCTATATCGCGCAGCAATTGATGCTGTACGTGGTCAACGGGCCGCTGAAGGATCCCAACGGCATGAACTTCCCGCAGTCCAAGGTGTTCTCAAGCGAGTTCCTGCTGCCCAACCTGATGTCGGGCTCGCGCCTGCACGCGGGCTTCGTGGTGATGCTGGTGCTGGTGGTGCTGATGACCGTCTTCATCTTCCGCAGCTTCGCGGGCTACCGCCTGCAGGTGGGCGGCACCGCCCCGGCCGCGGCGCGCTATGCCGGCTTCTCGGCGCGCCGTTCGCTGTGGAGCGCGCTGATGATCTCCGGCGGCACCGCCGGCCTGGCGGGCGCGTTCGAGGTGACCGGCCCGATCGGCCAGCTGCTGCCCTCGATCTCACCGGGCTACGGTTTCACCGCGATCATCGTGGCCTTCGTGGGCCGCCTGCATCCGGTGGGCACCGTGTTCGGCGGCATCGTCATGTCGCTGTTTTATATCGGCGGCGAAATGGCCCAGTCGCGCCTGGGCCTGCCTTCGGCGCTGGGCTCGGTGTTCCAGGGCATGCTGCTGTTCTTCCTGCTGGCCAGCGATACGCTGATCGACAACCGCCTGCGCTGGCGCGCCAAGGCCGCCTGAGCGGAACCCCAAGACATGGAACAACTCGCCCCTCTTATCGCCACCGCGATCAACGCCGGCACGCCGTTGCTGCTGGCGGCACTTGGCTTGCTCATCAACGAGCGCGCCGGCGTGCTCAACCTGGGCGCCGAAGGCATGATGCTGGTCGCCGCCGCGTTCGGCTTCATGGTCGGCTACCAGACCCAGTCGCCGCTGATCGGTTTTGCCGCCGGCGCGCTGGCCGGCATGCTGATGGCCACGCTGTTCTCGTGGCTGGCGCTGGTGCTGGCCACCAACCAGGTGGCCACCGGCCTGGCGCTGTCGATCTTCGGCACCGGGCTGTCGGCCTTCATGGGCCAGCGCTTCGTCGGCTTCGCCATGCCGTCGCAGGCCAAGTCGATTCCCTTCCTGGCCGATATTCCCTTCTTCGGGCCGGCCTTCTTCCAGCAGCACTGGATGGTGTATTTCAGCCTGTTCCTGTGCGGCGCCACCATGTGGTTCCTGTTCCGCACGCGCGCCGGCCTGACGCTGCGCGCGATCGGCGAATCGCCGGAATCCGCGCATGCGCTGGGATATCCGGTGCGCCTGATCCGTTTTGGCGCGCTGCTGTTCGGCGGCGCTTGCTGCGGGCTGGCCGGCGCCTACCTGTCGCTGGTGTACACGCCGATGTGGGTAGAGAACCTGGTGGCCGGCCGTGGCTGGATCGCGCTGGCGCTGACCACCTTCGCCACCTGGCGCCCGGGCCGCGTCTGGGCCGGAGCCTGGCTGTTCGGCGGCGTCACCATCCTGCAGTTCTACCTGCAGGGCATTGGCGTATCGGTGCCTTCGCAGATCCTGTCGATGCTGCCCTATGCGGCGACCATCGTCGTGCTGGCGCTGATCTCGCGCAACCCGGCGTGGATCCGCCTGAACATGCCGGCCTCGCTGGGCAAGCCGTTCCGCCCGGGCGCCGCCTGACCGATCCCGTTGCCGTGCCCGCCCGGCGCGGCGCGGCGCCGTGTTTTCCGTTCTTGTTTCGCTTTTATAAAGTCCGTCAGAGACTTCAGGCCTAAAGCCCTCGTTGTTCAGAGCCACAGTTGCAACCTTAATCAAAACATCGGTACTCGGTACCCCGGTCATTACAAGGAGAAATCATGATCGTCACGCGCAGGAAAACCCTTGCCGCACTGGCTGCCACCGCCGTGCTGGCTCTCGCGGGCTGCGGCAAGAAAGAAGCCGAAAAGCCTGCGGAAAGCGCGGCTCCGGCCTCCGCTCCCGCCGCCGAGCAAAAGGCCGAGCCGCTCAAGGTCGCCTTCGTCTACATCGGCCCGGTCGGCGATGCAGGCTGGACCTTCGCCCATGATGCCGGCCGCAAGGCCGTGGAAGAAAAATACGGCGACAAGGTGAAGACGTCCTTCGTCGAGAACGTGCCCGAATCCGCCGCCGATGCCGAACGCGTGTTCCGCGATCTCGCCGCGCAAGGCAACAAGGTCATCTTCGGCACCAGCTTCGGTTACATGGAATCGATGCTCAAGGTCGCCAAGGAATTCCCGGACGTGAAGTTCGAGCACGCCACCGGCTTCAAGACCGCCGACAACCTGGCCCAGTACGACGTGCGCACCTATGAAGGCGCTTACCTGGCTGGTGTGGTCGCCGGCAAGATGAGCAAGACCGGCAAGATGGGCGTGGTGGCATCGGTGCCCATCCCCGAGGTGATCCGCAACATCGACTCGTTCACCATCGGCGCGCGCAGCGTCAACCCCAAGGCCACCGTCAAGGTGGTGTGGGTGAACAAGTGGTTCGATCCGGGCAAGGAGCGCGAAGCCGCGACCACGCTGATCGGCCAGGGCGTGGACATGCTGATGCAGAACACCGACTCCGCCGCCGTGGTGCAGACCGCGCAGGAAAAGGGCGTGTACGCATTCGGCTGGGACAGCGACATGAGCAAGTTCGGCGAGAAGGCCCACCTGGCCGCCTCGGTGATCTCGTGGGGCGTGTACTACAACAAGGTGGTCGGCGACGTGCTGGCTAACCAGTGGAAGAACGGCACCACGTGGTGGGGCGTCAAGGAAGGCATGATCGACCTGAAGGGCTTCAATACCGTGGTGCCGGATGACGTGAAGGCGCTGGTGGAAGAGCGTAAGAAGGGCATCGCCGATGGCTCGGCTCCGATCTGGAAGGGTCCGCTCAAKGACAACACCGGCAAGGAACAGCTGGCCAAGGACCAGGCAGCCGACGACGGCTTCCTGCACGGCATCAAGTTCTACGTCGAAGGCGTGGAAGGCAAGATCCCGGGCTGATTGCCAGCATCGGTTTAGCGGTTGCCGGCAGCCTGCGCTCGCAGCGCTGCCGGCACGGTGGCGTGGTGCGTCTCGCGCCTCGCCACCTGCCCTGCACGTCCGTCACTAGATGTCCGTCACTGGATGTCATTCGCGTCACCCCCCCCCGCCTGAACGCCCCGTGGAACTTGAAGCGCCGAAGATTGGCCCAAGCTATCTGCGAGTGGCGCAATCGGCCACGTCGCTTGGCGTTTGTGGAAAGTGAAGGAGGCCTCTCATGTGGAAACGATTTTCGGCACTGTGGACCCTGGTGCGGCGCGACGGCCGCCTGCTGTGGTACGCGCTGCGCCATCCCGACGCCCCGCGCTGGTTGAAGCCGGCCGCGCTAGGCCTGGTGCTGTACGCCATTTCGCCCATTGACCTGATCCCTGACTTCATCCCTGGCCTGGGCCTGATGGACGACGTGGTGCTGATCCCGCTGGCGGTGCACTTCATCCTCAGGCGCCTGCCCGCGCACGTATTGCGGCAGGCCGAGGCGCGCGCCGGCGCCCAGACGGTGCGAGCCCGCTAGCAGGCCAGGCGGCTCGCACCAGCCTGCGGCGTCAAGGCAGCAGGACGGTCGTGCCAGTGGTCTTGCGGCCTTCCAGGTCGCGATGCGCTTGCGCTACATCCGCCAGCGCGTAACGTTGGCGGACTTCAATCTTCACCCGGCCGCTGGTCACCATCTCGAACAGCTCGGCCGCCATCGGCTCCAGCAGTTCGCGATGGACCACATAGGTCATCAGCGTGGGCCGCGTGATGCGCAGCGAGCCCTTGTTGCCCAGCACGGACAGATCGAACGGCGGCACGGGGCCGGATGCGTTGCCGAACACCACCATGGTGCCGCGCGGCTTCAGGCAATCCAGCGAGMCGTTGAAGGTGTCCTTGCCGACCGAGTCGTAGACCGCGGCGACGCCCTTGCCGCCGGTGATTTCCTTGACCTTGTCGACGAAGGACTCACGCGTGTAGACGATGGTGTGGTCGCACCCATGCGCGCGTGCCAGCGCGGCTTTTTCATCGCTGCCGGCGGTGCCGATCACGGTGGCGCCCAGCGCCTTGAGCCACTGGCTGGCGATCAGGCCAACGCCACCCGCGGCGGCGTGCAGCAGCACGGTGTCTCCTGCCTGCACGCGGTAGCTGTCGCGCAGCAGGTACTGCGTGGTCAGGCCCTGCAGCATCATCGCCGCGCCCTGCTCKAACGAGATGGCGTCCGGCAGGCGCACCACGATATCGGCCGGCATGACCCGCACCTGCGCATAGGCGCCCGTGGGACGGCCGGCATAAGCAACACGGTCGCCCACGCTCAGGTGCCCCACGCCGGCGCCAACCGCCTCCACCACGCCGGCGCCTTCCATGCCGAGGCTACCCGGCAGCGGCTGCTTGTACAGCCCGCTGCGGAAATACACGTCGATGTAGTTGAGGCCAACCGCCTCGTGGCGCACGCGCACCTCGCCGGGGCCGGGATCCCCCACCTCGACATCAACCCACTGCATCACCTCGGGGCCGCCGGTCTCGAAAATGCGGATAGCCTTGCTCATGTCTCACTCCTTTTCCAGTTGCTGGGTGTTGCCATGTGTTGGTAGCTGTTGCTATGTGTTGATGCCGAAAATACGTCAGGCCGACGCGGCTTACTCCGGGTACATCCGCCGCAGCTCCGCGATCAACAGATCCGCGGTGGCCACATTGGTGGCACAGGGCACGTTGTGCACGTCGCAGGCGCGCACCAACGCATTGATATCGGGTTCGTGCGGTTGCGGCGTCATGGGGTCGCGCAGGAAAATCACCACGCCCACGCGGCCTTCGGCCAGTTGCGCGCCGATCTGCAGGTCGCCGCCCCAGGGGCCGGAGAGCATGCGCGTCACCGTCAGGCCGATTTCGTCGCTCAGGCGGCCGCCCGTGGTCCCGGTGGCCAGCAGTTCGCAACGCGACAGGAAATCGCGATGGCGGCCAGCAAAAGCCACGATGTCGTCTTTCTTGTGGTCGTGCGCAATCAGCGCAATACGAGGGGGGGTCATCGGCATCATCCTGGCCAATCAGAGAAAGGCCGGGCCGGCATGGCCCGGCCGGAAAACGCCCGCGGCGCCGGCACGGCCGCCAGGCCGCGCACGCGCCGCGGGTTGGGTGCGGCAGCAGCTTAGAACGTGCCGGGGTAGGCGCCGCCGTCTAGGAGCACGTTCTGCCCGGTCATGTACGCGGCGTGGCKGCTGCACAAGAAGGCGCAGGTGGCGCCGAACTCGGCCGGCTCGCCAAAGCGGCGGCTCGGGTTCTGCGCGGCGCGGCGCTTGGAGACTTCCTCGATCGACAGGCCGGCCTGCCTGGCGCCACCTTCCATGGTCTTGTAGAGGCGATCCGTATTGAACGGGCCGGGCAGCAGGTTGTTCACCGTCACGCCGTGCTGCGCCACTTCGCGCGCCAGGCCGGCGACAAAGCCGGTCAGGCCCGAGCGCGCGCCGTTGGACAGGCCGAGCACATCGATCGGCGCCTTCACGGCGCCGCTGGTGATGTTGACGATGCGGCCCCATTTGCGCGCGATCATGCCGTCCACCGTGGCCTTGATCAGCTCGATCGGGGTCAGCATGTTGGCGTCGATCGCTGCCAGCCAGGCGTCGCGGTCCCAGTCGCGGAAATTGCCCGGCGGCGGACCGCCGGCATTGTTGACGAGGATGTCCAGGTCGCCCAGCTTGGCGACGGCGTCCAGCGCCAGCTTCCGCCCGGCCGGGGTCGTGATGTCGGTGGCGACCGCCATCACGCGCCGGCCGTGGCGCGCGCGCAGGTCCGCCGCAGCTTTTTCCAGCGCCTCGGCGCCGCGCGCCACGATCACCACATCCACGCCTTCGGCAGCCAGCGCGTCGGCGCAGGCAAAACCGAGACCCTTGCTGGCGCCACACACCAGCGCATGCTTGCCGCGCAATCCGAGATCCATCTCATCGACTCCTTGTGTCATCGAGGCGGCCACCCGCCTGCTTGTTGTCCAGCGTATCCATCGCCTTGCCGCCGCGACGAGCAGCCCGGGCCTTGCCCACCTTGCGCGCCGACAGCAAATATATCCCGCCCATCACCAGCGCGCTGCCGGCGAGCTGCACGCCAGTGATCGGCTCACCCAGCAGCCAGAAGCCCAGGAACAAAGTGGATACYGGCCCGAGCATACCCGCCTGCGATGCCATCGGCGCGCCGATGCGCGCCACCGCCACCATCGTCAGCGACACCGGCAGCACCGTGCAAAACACAGAATTGGCAAGCGAAAGCCACATCACGGGGGCCGGCTGCAGCAGCTCCGCCAGCGGCCGGCGCAGCACCAGATATTGCACCACGCAGCACGCGGTGGAAACGCACATCGCATAGGCCACCAGCCGCAACGAACCAATGCGCTGCACCAATTCGCCTGAAGCGATCAGGTAAATGCCGTAGGTTAGTGCGCTGCCGAGCACCAGCGCCGCACCGAGCCACACCTGGCCGCCGCTCACGTCGAGATCATGCGCGAAAACCAGCACGATGCCTATATAGGCCAGCGCCAGGGACAGCCACTGCCGCAGGCTGATGCGCCGCTTGAACAGCACGGCGCTGGCCAGCAGCACGAAGGACGGCGTCAGGAACAGGATCAGCCGCTCGAGCCCGGCCGTGATGTATTGCAGGCCGAGAAAGTCGAGGAAACTGGACAGGTAGTAGCCGATGATGCCGAGGAACACGATGCGGCCGCGATCGGCCCAGGACAGCGCCGGCAGGCGCCGCGACTGCCAYCAGCCGATCGCCATGAACAGCGGCACGGCAAACAGCATGCGCAGGGTGATGACCATGACCGCATCGACCTGGTAGCGGTACATCAGCTTGGCGACGATCGCCTTGCCGGAAAAGAGGACGGCGCCGACGGCAGCCACGGCCAAGCCGGCGCGCTGCGATGCCGGCTCGGCGGCAGGCACGGTGCGGGAAAGTTGGGATGCAGACAAGGGAGAAGCCGGATAGTGGGGCCGCGCGCCGCTGGGCGCGGGCTGGCCGCCAAGGACGCGAGCCATTGTATTCGAAAAGAAGCAACTGCATCCGAGGCACATTGTGCTGCGCACAGGTGTTGGGCGGCGTGCCCCAACCCGCGTGCCTCAACCCATGCCGTGCCGATGGCAGCGGCGCCTGCTTCCCGTGCCTCGGCTTTCGCTGGCTTTCGCGGGCTTTCTCTATGTGGGACGGCGCACCTTCACGCCGTAGCCGCCCGGCTAAGCTCTGCCAAGGAGAGTCCCGCGCTGCGTGCCGCCTTGTGTCCACCGCAGCCCTGGCGAGCCGGAACCGGGAGACTGGTCGTGGATGGCACGGACCAAAGCAAGCAATACGATGTACTAGACCTGATCCGGGCGCTGGCCGCGGGCCTGGTCTGCCTTGGCCATGTCCGGGCGCTGGTCATCGTCGACTATGCGGCGAGCGGGCCGCATGGCGGCGCGGCCGGCGTGGCGCTGCAGCTGTTCTATGCGCTGTGCAGCGTCGGCCACGAATGCGTGATCGTGTTCTTCCTGCTCTCGGGCTACCTGGTGGGCGGCACCGTGCGCCGCAAGATGACGCGTGGCGACTGGTCCTGGCGCAGCTACCTGGCTGACCGCATGACGCGGCTATGGATCGTACTGCTGCCCGCGCTGCTGCTCGGGCTGTTCTGGGACAGTGCCGGGATCCACCTGGCGTGGGGGCCGTTCTACCAGGGCACCGAGGGCAACGCGGCCCAGCAGATCRATATCTCGCATAACCTCGGCGTCGCGGGATTGGTTTGCAACGCGGCGTTCCTGCAAACCCTTGCCTGCCAGACCTATGGCTCCAACGGGCCGTTGTGGAGCCTGGCCAACGAATTCTGGTACTACCTCTGGTTCCCTGCGCTATACGGCGCCTGGCACCTGCGCCGCACGCCGCAGGCATTGCTGTGCCTATTGGCGGCGCTGGTCACGATGGGCCTGTTCCACGGCCTGGTCGAAGGCTTCTTGTTCTGGCTGCTGGGTGTGCTGGCGCAAGCCCTGGAAGCAAGGCTGGCGCAGATCGCAGCGATCGCGCGGCGCAAGTGGCTGGTGCTGCCGGCGCTGCTGGTGTTCCTGGCCGCCATTGCACTGACCAAGCACAAGCCGTACGCCGATGCCGCTGTCGCGCTGGGCTTCTTCGTGCTGTTGCTGGCCGTGCTGTCGACCCGCATCCGCATCGGCCACGCAGGCTTGTCGCGCCTGGCTACGCTGGCGTCCGGGTTTTCGTACTCGCTCTACCTGACGCATTTCCCGCTGACCCTGTTCATCGCCGCGGCCCTGGTCAAGGTCCGCCTGCCTGTCGGCGCTGGCAGCCTGGGCCTGGCCGCGCTGATCCTGCTGGGCTGCTATGCCTATGCCTTTGCCGTCTACTGGGTGTTCGAGCGCAATACCCAGCGCGTGCGCGGCCTGCTCGGGCGCCCGGCGCTGCCAGCGGCGCAGCGCGGGCAGAATATCTAGCCGCCATGCCGTTGCCCGGCTAGCCAGCCTGCCTGACTGGCAACCCTGGCAGCCAGCCTGAAACTGCCGTAAGCTCGCCGGTCGGCGCGTCAAACGCGCGCCGCATAAGAAAAACCAGGAGCATTCATGACGGCAGCACCCCTCGCTATTCTTTCCTCGCGCATTCCCGTTCCAGTCAAAAAGCAGACCGCCGCCCGCCCGCTGCTGGTAGCCGCCGCGGTTGCCATGCTCGCAAGCGGCTGGCTGCCCTCGGCCGCCAACGCGGCCGATTACCCCGTCAAGCCAATCCGCTTCATCGTGCCTTACGCCGCTGGCGGCACCACCGACCTCGTGGCGCGCACGGTCGGCCAGAAGGTGGCGGAGAAACTCGGCCAGCCCGTGGTCGTGGAGAACCGCCCCGGCGCTGGCGGCAATATCGGCATGGAGGCGGTCGCCAAGGCCGCGCCGGACGGCTACACCATCGGCTTCGGCGCCATCTCGACCAATGCGTTGAACCCGCATATCTACAAGCACGTGCCGTTCGACCCGCGCAAGGATTTCACCGCGGTCAGCCTGCTTGGCACCTCGACCATCGTGCTGGAAGTCAGCAACAGCCTGCCGGTGAAGAATGTGGCCGAGCTGGTCAGCTATGCGAAGGCCCACCCCGGCCTGACCTACGCCACCGCGGGCAMCGGCACGTCCATGCACCTGGCGGGCGCGATGTTCGCGCAGATGACGCAAACGGGCCTGACCCATGTGCCATACAAGGGCAGCAGCCCAGCCATCAACGACATGCTGGGCGGCCACGTGCAGGTGATGTTCGACAACCTGCCCGCCTCGCTGCCGCACATCCAGGGCGGCAAGCTGCGCGCGCTGGCGGTGGCCGGCAAGAGCCGCTCGCCGGCGCTGCCGAACGTGCCGACGCTGGCCGAGGCCGGCCTGGCGGGCTATGCCATCGAGCCCTGGTTCGGCGTGTACGGTCCGGCAGGGCTACCCGCGCCGGTGGTGCAGGCACTCAATGCCGCCTTTCTCGCGGCGCTGGGCAATGCCGACGTGAAGGACAAACTCGGGCAGGCGGGCTTCAATCCCAAGGGCTCGAGCGCGGCTGACCTGCAGTCGCTGACGCTGTCCGAGTACGAGAAATTCGGCAAGGTCGCCAAGAGCGCCAGCATCACGGTGGATTGAGCGCAGGCGGGGCTGCGCGCTTGCGGCGGGAGGATCGCCGGGGGCGCGCAGCCCCGCATCCATTACAATCCGGCTGCAACGGGCCCTCGCGCCCACTCCTGCCGACTACCCGCCATGAAGCAAGATCCGCGTTTCCCCAAGCTGTACATCCTCGATCACCCGCTGATCCAGCACAAGCTCTCCCATATGCGCGACAGGGACACCTCCACGCGCACGTTCCGCGAGCTGCTGCGGGAGATCACGCTGCTGATGGGCTATGAAATCACGCGCGACCTGCCGCTGACCACGCGCCGCATCGAGACGCCCTTGGTGGAGCTGGACGCACCGGTGATCGCCGGCAAGAAACTCACCATCGTGCCGGTGCTGCGCGCCGGCGTGGGCATGAGCGACGGTCTGGTCGAGCTGATTCCCTCGGCCCGCATTGGCCATATCGGCGTCTACCGCGACGACCAGCACCGTCCGGTGGAATACCTGGTGCGCCTGCCCGACGTGGAAGACCGCAGCTTTATCCTGTGCGACCCGATGGTCGCCACCGGCTACTCCGCCGCGCATGCGGTGGATGTGCTCAAGCGCCGCGGCGTCAAGGACGATGCGATCACGTTCGTGGCGCTGGTAGCCGCGCCGGAAGGCGTGGAGGTGTTCCAGAAGGCACATCCGGGCGTCAAGCTGTTCGTGGCTTCGCTGGACAGCCACCTGGACGAGCACGCGTACATCATCCCGGGCCTGGGCGATGCGGGCGACCGACTGTTCGGCACCAAGAACTGAGTTTTGCTGGCAAGCCGGACATTGTCTGCGCCCGGCTTGACCGGCCTCAATCCCGCCGGCCGCGGCGCTCCCTAGACTATCGGCAGCGGCACACCGTCCGGTGTGCCTCGCCTGACTTGGGAGACCCACATGGCAGCCTTGAAGATCCTGTTTTCGACCCCCACCGGGCTGATGAGCCTGGCCGTCATCGCCTTCATCATCGGCATGGGCTGGTTCTTCACCCGGCTGTTCCTGCGCAAGATGCGGGAAGACGAGGCAGCGGCGCAACGCCGCTAAGGCGCGAGTCCCTCTCACTAGTGCTATCCCTGAAGGACCGGCTGACGGACCGGCTGGCCGATACCATGCTGTGGCAATGCGCCACGCCCGCCTGTCTCGCCGGGCGTGGCCCGCCGGAGCGGCCTAGGGATAGCGCCCCTACTGGGTGGCGCCCCTATTTCTTCTTGCCCGAGCCCAGCAAGCTGCCCAGCACGCCGCGAATCAGCTCGCGCCCGACCTGCGAGCCTACCGTGCGCGCGGCCGACTTGGCCATCGACTCCAGGATGGAATCGCCGCGCCCGGTCTTGCCGGTGCCCTTGGTCAGCCCGCCGAAGATCTCGCCCGCCTGTTCCAGCCAGCCACCGCCCTGCGCGGGCGGGGCTTCGGGCTGGCCGGCCGTCGGCACGGGCGCGGGTGCGCCGCCGCCAGCGGCGGGAGCAGACCCAGGCGCGGCGGCGCGGCCCTTGAGCTTCTCGTAGGCCGACTCGCGATCGATGGTCTGCTCATAGGTGCCGGCCACCAGCGAGTTCGCCAGCAATTGCTTGCGCTCGTCGTCGGTGATCGGGCCGATCCGGCTGCCGGGCGCCAGCACCCAGGCGCGCTCCGTGATGCCGGGAATGCCCTTGGCGTCCAACAACGACACCAGCGCCTCGCCCACGCCGAGCTCCCCGATGGCCTTCTCCAGGTCCAGCCCCGGCTTGGCCCGCATGGTGGTGGCCGCCACCTTGACGGCCTTCTGGTCACGCGGCGTGAAGGCGCGCAGCGCGTGCTGCACGCGGTTGCCGAGCTGGCCCAGCACGGTATCGGGGATGTCGACAGGATTCTGCGTGACGAAATACACGCCAACGCCCTTGGAGCGGATCAGCCGCACCACCTGTTCGATCTTGTCGAGCAGGGCCTTGGGCGCGTCGTTGAACAGCAGGTGCGCCTCGTCGAAAAAGAACACCAGCTTGGGCTTGTCGAGATCACCCGCCTCGGGCAGTTTCTCGAACAGCTCCGACAACAGCCAGAGCAGGAAAGTGGCGTAGAGCTTGGGCGAATTCAGCAGCTTGTCGGCGGCCAGGATGTTCACCACGCCCTGCCCGTTCTCGGTCTGGATGAAGTCATCCAGATTGAGCATGGGCTCGCCGAAGAACACGTCGGCGCCTTGAGACTCCAGCGCCATCAGCCCGCGCTGGATGGCCCCGATCGAGGCCGCGGAGATATTGCCGTATTCGGTGGTGAACTGCCCGGCGTTGTCGCCCACGTACTGCAGCATGGCGCGCAGGTCCTTGGCGTCGAGCAGCAGCAGCCCGTTGGCGTCGGCGATGCGAAAGACCAGGTTGAGCACGCCCTGCTGGGTGTCGTTGAGTTCCAGCATGCGCGACAGCAGCAGCGGCCCCATGTGGGAGACCGTGGCGCGCACGGGATGGCCCTTTTGCCCGAACACATCCCACAAGGTGGTGGGGCAGGCGCCCCACACCGGCTCGGGCAGGCCGAGCTCGGCCAGGCGTGCCTTGAGCTTGTCGGAGAGCTTGCCCGGCCGGGAAATGCCGGTCAGGTCACCTTTGACGTCGGCCATGAAAACTGGCACACCCAGCCGCGAGAAGCCCTGGGCCAGGCTTTGCAGGGTCACGGTCTTGCCGGTGCCGGTGGCGCCGGTGATCAGGCCGTGCCGGTTGCCCATTTCAGGCAGCAGGGCAAGTTCCAGCTCGGCGTTCTTGGCGATGATGATGGGTTCGGCCATGGTCTCTCTGGTTGGCAAGCCGCGCGGCGCTTTCGCCGCGACCGTCCCCGCCCTTCCCGGCGGCTCCCGTGATCGGGAGGCCAGCGGCGGCGGGGCCGCGTGATAAAATGCTGGGCTGATTATGCCAGCCCCCAAGGCCGGCTCACAGACACATAAACCACCCGGCGCGCCGCCAGCGAGCACCCGTTGCCCGCCCGGCACAGCCGGCGCGCAAAGCCAAGGCGCGCGCGTCAAACATTTTCCGCTTCGGAGAGAATCATGGCCGGTCACTCAAAATGGGCCAATATCAAACACAAGAAGGCCGCGGCTGACTCCAAGCGCGGCAAGGTCTGGACCCGCCTGATCAAGGAAATCACCGTCGCCGCGAAGCTCGGCGGCGCTGACCCCGATTCCAACCCGCGCCTGCGCCTGTCCATGGACAAGGCAATGGATGCGAACATGCCTAAGGACAACATCCAGCGCGCCATCCAGCGCGGCGTGGGTGGCCTGGAAGGCGTCAACTACGAAGAAATCCGCTACGAGGGCTACGGCCTGGCCGGCGCGGCGATCATCGTCGACTGCCTGACCGACAACCGTACCCGTACCGTCGCCGAAGTGCGCCATGCCTTCTCCAAGAACGGCGGCAACATGGGCGCGGAAGGCTCCGTGGCGTTCATGTTCACCCACTGCGGCCAGTTCCTGTTTGCCCCCGGCACGCCCGAGGACAAGCTGATGGAAGCCGCGCTGGAAGCCGGCGCCGACGACGTGGTCACCAACGACGACGGCTCGATCGAAGTGCTGTGCCCGCCCAATGATTTCGGCACGGTCAAGGCCGCGCTGGAAGCCGCGGGCTTCAAGGCCGAGATGGCCGATGTCACGATGAAGCCGCAAAACGAAGTCAGCTTTACCGGCGACGACGCCATCAAGATGCAAAAGCTGCTCGACGCCCTGGAAAACCTGGACGACGTGCAGGAAGTCTTCACCAACGCGGTGATCGAGGAGTAAGGCGGGGATCGGGTAAGGCCTCGCCTCACGGCGGCAGCGCGGTTCGATGAGCCATGGCTGCCGCTTTTCGCATTTCGCATGCGTCATTTTTTCTGGCAGTAGATCATGAAAGTATTGGTTGTCGGCTCGGGTGGTCGTGAACACGCGATGGCCTGGAAATTGGCCCAGTCGCCCAAGGTGCAGGTGGTGTACGTGGCGCCGGGCAATGGCGGCACCGCGCTCGACAAGCGGCTGCAGAACGTTCCCCTGACCGATCCGGAAGTGCTCGCGGCCTTCGCCGAGCGCGAAGGCGTGAGCTTCACGGTGGTCGGCCCCGAGGCGCCGCTGGCGGCCGGCATCGTCGATATCTTCCGTGCCAAGGGCCTGCGCATCTTCGGCCCGACGCAGGCGGCGGCCCAACTGGAATCCTCCAAGGATTTCGCCAAGGCCTTCATGCAGCGCCACGGCATCCCGACCGCCGCCTACCAGACCTTCAACGACGCCGCCGCGGCGCACGCGTATATCGACGTGCAAGGCGCGCCGATCGTGATCAAGGCCGACGGCCTGGCCGCCGGCAAGGGCGTGGTGGTTGCTGCCACCCTGGAAGAAGCGCACGCCGCGGTCGACATGATGCTGGCCGACAACCGCCTTGGYGATGCCGGCGCACGCGTGGTGATCGAGGAATTCCTCGAGGGCGAGGAGGCCAGCTTCATCGTGCTGGTGGACGGCAAGAACGTCCTGGCACTCGCCACCAGCCAGGACCACAAGCGCCTGCTCGATCACGACGCCGGCCCCAATACCGGCGGCATGGGCGCGTACTCGCCGGCCCCGGTGGTCACGCCCGCGCTGCATGCCCGCGCGCTGCGCGAGATCATCATGCCGACCGTGCGTGGCATGGAAAAAGACGGCATCACCTACACTGGCTTCCTCTACGCCGGCCTGATGATCGACGCCGACGGCAACCTGAAGACGCTGGAATTCAATTGCCGCATGGGCGATCCGGAAACCCAGCCGATCCTGGCGCGCCTGAAGACCGACCTGGTCGATGTGATGGAGCACGCCGTCAACGGCAAGCTCGACGAGATCGAACTGGACTGGGACCGCCGCACCGCGCTGGGCGTGGTGATGGCCGCCTTTGGCTATCCCKATGCGCCGCGCAAGGGCGATGCCATTACCGGCATCCCGGCCGAGACCGACGACAGCGTGACCTTCCACGCCGGCACCACGCTCACGGACGGCACGCTGCTGACCACGGGCGGACGCGTATTGTGCGTGGTCGGGCTGGCCGATACCGTCAAGGCGGCACAGCGCGCGGCTTATGGCGCGGCCGAGAAGATCCACTTCGACGGCATGCAGTACCGTACCGACATCGGCTACCGAGCCATCAAACGGTAAAGGACGAATCCATCTACCGCGCGACCCATGGCGAGCCCTGCGGTGCTTGCCATGGGCCGCTCGCTCCGGTTTCTTCGCCTTTTACGGTGGTTCGTGCTGAATTTGCCGAATCCGGCCAGGCGTTGCCTCAGCCAGTACAATCATGACATCGCTATGACGGCCGGGCAGGTTGACTGACCTGCCCGGCCGTCACCGCTCCGGCTCACCCGCCCGCATACCATGATCGATTCCCAGGCAGTCCGTGCCTATCTGCTCGGTCTGCAAGACCGTATCACCGACGCTATCGCCGCCATCGACGGCAAGGCGTTTTCGACCGATGCCTGGGAGAAGCCGCCCACCGAGCGCCTGCGCGGCAGCGGCCGCACCCTTATCCTGGAAGGCGGCGCCGTGATGGAGCGGGCCGGCGTGGGCTTCTCGCATGTGCGGGGCGATGCGCTGCCGCCATCGGCTACCGCCAACCGGCCGGAGCTCGCCGGGCGGGGCTTCGAGGCAATGGGCGTGTCGCTGGTGTTCCACCCGCGCAATCCCTTTGTCCCTACCGTGCATATGAACGTGCGCTGCCTGATGGCGGTGAAGGAAGGCGCCGAGCCGGTGTGGTGGTTCGGCGGCGGCATGGACCTGACGCCGTACTACGGCGACGCTGGCGACTGCGCACACTTCCACGCCACCTGCCGCGATGCCCTCGCCCCCTATGGCGATGACCTCTACCCGCGTTTCAAGCAATGGTGCGACGAGTATTTCTTCCTCAAGCACCGCGGCGAAGCGCGCGGCATTGGCGGCATCTTCTTCGATGACTTCTCCGCGCTCGGCTTCGAGCGCAGCTTTGCCATGATGCAATCGGTCGGCGACGCCTTCCTGGACGCCTACCTGCCGATCCTGCAAGCGCGCAAGGACACGGCTTACGGCGAGCGCGAGCGGGAGTTCCAGGCCTACCGGCGCGGCCGCTATGTCGAGTTCAACCTGGTGTTCGACCGCGGCACGCACTTCGGGCTGCAATCGGGCGGCCRCAGCGAGTCGATCCTGATGTCGATGCCGCCGCTGGCCAGCTGGCGCTACGACTGGCAGCCGGAACCGGGCAGCGCGGAGGCCGCGCTGTACACGGACTTCCTGCCCGTGCGCGAGTGGGCCTGACGGCAACCCCATGGCACACGACATCGCACGATCGCTCACCGCCAACGCGGCAGACGCAGCAGGCCCGACCAAGAGCAACCGCCCCTACCGCCTCGGCATTCTCGGCGGCACTTTCGATCCGCCCCACATCGGCCACGTGGCGCTCGCCCGCCTCTGCATCGAACATCTCGAACTCGACGAGCTGGTCTGGATCCCGACCGGCCAATCGTGGCAAAAAGGCGACGACGTCACCCCCGCCGCCGACCGCCTCGCCATGACCGAACTGGCCGCGCAGGCGTTGTCCGACACGCGCGCGCTGGTCCATGCGAGCCGCATGGAAGTCGACCGCGCCGGCCCCAGCTACACCGTCGATACCGTGCATGAACTGCGCGAGCACTATGGCCCCGATGCCTCGCTGGCGTGGCTCATGGGCGCCGACCAGTTGCTGCGCCTGCACACCTGGCATGGCTGGCAAGCACTGTTTGCGCACGTCCATCTTTGCGTGGCGACGCGGCCCGGTTTCGACCTCGCGGAACTGGACGGTCCGGTGCGCCAGGAGCTCGCGCAACGGCGTGCGTCCACCGACCTGATACAATCCATGCCCTCCGGCCGCATGTGGATCGACCAGACGCTCGCCGTCGACCTCTCCTCCACCGCCCTACGCCAACGCCTGGCTGCCGGACAACCGGCAGATGACCAGCTGCCGTCCGGCGTGGCACACTACATTGCGAGCCGCGGCCTGTATCGGCCGACGCAGTCGGATCTGCCCATCCCGGCCCGCCCCCAAACCGATCTCAGCTGAACTGAAAAAAGCACCATGGATATTCGCAAACTGCAACGCGCCATCGTCGACGGCCTCGAAGATGTCAAAGCGCAGGACATCAAGGTGTACGACACCACCCACCTGACCGAACTGTTCGACCGGGTGGTGATCGCCAGCGGGAGCTCGAACCGCCAGACCAAGGCGCTGGCCGCCTCGGTCCGCGATACCGTCAAGGAAGCCGGCGGCCATATCGTTGCGGTGGAAGGGCTGGAAACAGGCGAATGGGTGCTGGTCGACTGCGGCGACGCCGTCGTCCACATCATGCAGCCGCAGCTGCGCATGTACTACAACCTGGAAGAACTCTGGGGTGACAAGCCGGTACGCCTGAAGCTGTCCACGGCCAAGAAGGGCCTGGCCAAGGCCAGCGAGCCGATCGACGGCGAAGACGAAGACGACGCTCCGGTCGTGCGCACCGCGCGCCGCGCCACCGGCCTGCGCCCGGCATTGGCCCGTCTGCCTGAAGGCATGAAAGAGCCTTCGCCGCCGCTTGGCCACGAAGATACGGACCCGGACGCCATCGCCACCAACCGCGCCCCGACCGTGCAAAAACGCCTGACCAGCGCGCTGGGCTCGGCGCCGGCACGCAAGGCACCGGCCAAGACAGCCGCGCCGCGCAAGACCGCAGCTGGCACCGGCGTGGCACGCAAGACCGCCACCAAGACGGCTGCGACCAAGACTGCCGCCAAGGCACCGGTCGCGCGCAAGCGCACCACCCGCTCGGCCTGAGCCGGACGGCCCGCTTCCCGCCATGCAGTTGCTGATCGTGGCCGTTGGCCACAAGATGCCCGGCTGGATCGAAACCGGATTCGCGGAGTACGCGAAGCGCATGCCGCCCGAGCTGCGCATCGAGCTGCGCGAGATCAAGCCCGAGACGCGCTCGTCGAGCAATAACGCCACCACCGTGATGCAACGCGAGGCGGCCCGCATCGAGGCGGCGCTGCCCAAGCAATGCCGCATCGTGGCGCTGGACGAGCGCGGCCGCGACCTCACCACGGTGCAGCTTGCCGCCCAGCTGGGCGACTGGCAGCGCGAAGGCGGCGATGTCGCCTTCCTGATCGGCGGCGCCGACGGCCTCGATCCCGCCCTGAAGGCCCGCGCGCAAACCCTGCTGCGCCTGTCCAGCCTGACCATGCCGCACGGCATGGTGCGCGTGCTGCTGGCTGAGCAGCTCTACCGCGCCTGGTCGGTCACGCAGAACCACCCCTACCACCGCGCCTGAAACCAGGCGCGCCCGTGTCGCGCACCAGGCAAGGCCGAGGGTACAATGCGACCGAAGCGGCGCATGCGCCGCAGCCGCATTTGGCATGCCCTCCCCCCCACTGCCCTGCCGTGACCCATACCTTCCTCTATCTCGCCTCCCAGAGCCCGCGCCGGCGCGAGCTGCTGACCCAGCTTGGCGTCGCCTACGAACTGCTGCTGGCCGACGACGATGAAGACGCCGAGGCGCTGGAAGTCGTGTTGCCGGGTGAAAGCCCGGACGACTACGTGCAGCGCGTATGCGCGCTCAAGGCCGAAGCCGCGCTGCGCCGGCGCGAGCGGCGCGCCCTGCCCGACGCCCMCATCCTGACCTCGGACACCACCGTCTGCCTGGGCGGCGAGATCCTCGGCAAGCCCACCGACGATGCCGATGCCGCCCGCATGCTGGCCGCCCTGTCCGGGCGCACCCACCGCGTGCTGACCTCGGTAACCGTGGTTTCCGCGCTCGGCCAGCGCCACGCGCTGTCGGTTTCCGAAGTGAGCTTTCGCGCCATGGCGGCCGACGAGATTGCCGCCTACGTTGCCAGCGGTGAACCCGCCGGCAAGGCCGGCGCCTATGGCATCCAGGGCCGCGCCGCCGAGTTCGTCGAGCGAATCGACGGCAGCTATTCGGGTATCATGGGTTTGCCCCTGTTCGAGACGGCTTTGCTGCTCAGACAGGCCCATCTGCGGTTCTGAGAACCCCGCCGCCGCCCATCCGTTCGCGCTTCAAGCTGCTGCCACCCTGGCCACGGCAGCGCCCGCGGGAAGCATGGCAGCACAATGCGGACAACCACCTGGCCGGTCAGCCGGCGACGAGTTTCATCMACTATGACTGAAGACATCCTCGTCAACATCACACCGCAGGAAACACGCGTGGCCATCGTGCAGCAGGCCGCCGTGCAGGAACTCCACGTCGAGCGCACGCTGTCGCGCGGGCTCGTCGGCAATATCTACCTCGGCAAGGTCGTGCGCGTGCTGCCCGGCATGCAGTCCGCCTTCATCGATATCGGGCTGGAGCGCGCCGCCTTCCTCCACGTCGCCGACATCTGGCACCCGCGCGATCCGGACAAGAACGCCAACGCCGCGCCGCTTGCCATCGAAAAGACACTCTACGAAGGCCAGGCCCTGATGGTCCAGGTCATCAAGGACCCGATCGGCACCAAGGGCGCGCGCCTGTCAACGCAGGTCAGCATTGCGGGGCGCACCCTGGTCTACCTGCCGCAGGACCCGCACATCGGCATCTCCCAGCGCATCGAGGGCGAGGTCGACCGCGAAGCCCTGCGCGCCCGCGTGCAAGGGCTGGTGCCGGCGGACGAGCGCGGCGGCTTCATCGTGCGCACCATCGCCGAAGAATCCAGCAACGAAGAACTCGGCAACGACATCGCCTACCTGCGCAAGATCTGGGCTTCGATCCGCCAGAATGCCACCACGCTGCCCGCACCCAACCTGCTTTACCAGGACCTCAACCTGGCCCAGCGCGTGCTGCGCGACTTCGTCAACGATGCCACCAACGTGATCCAGGTGGACTCGCGCGAGAACTTCCAGAAGCTGGTCGAGTTCGCCCAGGAGTACACCCCCGCGGTGCTGCCACGCCTGTCGCACTACACTGGCGAGCGCCCCGTCTTCGACCTCTTCAATATCGACGCCGAGATCGAGAAGGCGCTGTCGCGCCGGGTCGACCTGAAGTCCGGCGGCTACCTGATGATCGACCAGACGGAGGCCATGACCACCATTGACGTCAATACCGGTGGCTACGTCGGCGCGCGCAACTTCGACGACACGATCTTCAAGACCAACCTGGAAGCGGCGCATACGATCGCGCGCCAGCTGCGGCTGCGCAACCTGGGCGGCATCATCATCATCGATTTCATCGATATGGAAAACACCGAGCACCGCGACCAGGTGCTCTCGGAACTCAAGCGCGCGCTGTCGCGCGACCGCACCCGCATCACCGTCAACAGCTTCTCGCAGCTCGGGCTGGTGGAGATGACCCGCAAGCGCACGCGCGAGTCTCTCGCGCACGTGCTATGCGAGCAGTGCCCGGTATGCACGGGCAAGGGCCAGGTCAAGACGCCGCGCACGGTCTGCTACGACATCCTGCGCGAGATCATGCGCGAATCGCGCCAGTTCAACCCGCGCGAGTTCCGTATCCTTGGCTCGCAGCACGTGATCGATTTGTTCCTGGAAGAAGAAAGCCAGCATCTGGCCATGCTCGGCGACTTTATCGGCAAGCCAATCTCGCTGCAGGTGGAATCGACATTCCACCAGGAACAGTACGACATCATTTTGATGTGATCAGGAACGGCATCGGGCATCCCCCGCGGCTGCCTGATGCCGCGCAGCACCCTCATTCAGGAATCCCCGGATCAAGCGCACCAGGTTGGCCTCCAGTTCAGGATCGGCCAGCAGGGTTTCGTCCGCCGCCAGCGCGCTGCGCATCACGCCCATGACGGCCTGCGTCAGGACGAAGGCGGCCATCGGCCGCATGACAAGCGCGCGGTTCTCGACGTCGACGACGCGGCCCGAGCTGAGCCACTGCGCGACCTGCGCCGCGGAGCCTTCCAGCGCGTGCCTGCTGCCCGAGGCCAGCGCTACCTCCAGCAAGAGCTTGCGTACGCGGTGACGGCCGCCAAATGCACTTAGCAATGCACGCACCAGTAGCCTGGCGCGCGCCGTGGGGTCGGCCGTGCCGGGCGTGCTGAGCAAGAGGCCCAGGCGCCCCATCACGCTCTCGATCTCCCGGCGCCCCAGTGCTTCCATCACTTCCTGCTTGTTCGAGAAGTACTGGTAGAGCGTACCGATGCTGATGCCGGCCACCTCGGCGATCCGGTTGGTGCTCAAACCCTCCAGCCCCTCCTTGTCCAGGAGGCGGATGGTCGACTCAAATATGAGTTCCAGCTTCTCCAGGGACCGCGCTTGCATCGGCCGGCGCCGCTTAGGGCCGTTGTCTTCACGGGTTTGCAGGGTCATGGCGGGGACTCCGGAACGCGAGTAAGCAAACCTGATACTAGCTMATATAATCATCCGCATACTATCCCCTCATGCTCCGGGAGCGGTCATGACCCGTCTTGAAATCCTTCAGCTTTATGCCTTGCCGGTGGTGGTCGGCGCATCCCTGATGGAAGCGCTGGTGCTGCACTGGCGCAAGCCCGGCACGTTCGACTGGCATGAGGCGTGGCTGTCACTGGTAGACCTGGCCGGGCGCAAGATCCTGGTCTTCCTGCCCTTGTCGCTGGCGGCGCCCGTATTCGCGCTAGCCTGGGAACACCGCTTGCAAACCATCGTGCTCAATAGCTGGCTGCTGGGCTTGGCGTTGTTCTTCGGCCAGGAGTTCTGCTACTACTGGTACCACCGCGCGGCGCACCGCGTGCGCTTCTTCTGGGCCACGCACGCCGTCCATCACTCGCCCAACCAGCTCACCTTGTCGACGGCTTACCGCCTTGGCTGGACCGGCAAGCTGACAGGCACCACGCTGTTTTTCACGCCTCTGGTGTGGCTGGGCTTTCCGCCCGAGGTGGTGATCGCGACCTTGTCGCTGAACCTGCTCTATCAATTCTGGATTCACGCGACCTGGATCCCGCGGCTCGGCTGGCTGGAATATGTCCTGAACACGCCGTCCGCGCATCGGGTTCATCACGCTGCCAATATCGAATACCTGGATGCCAACTTCGGCGGTGTGCTGATCGTCTTCGACAGGCTCTTCGGCACCTACATGGCCGAGCGCGACGACGTGCCGTGCCGCTATGGGCTGGTCACCCCGATGCGCTCGCGCAATCCGCTGCGTGTCGAGTTCCAGCAGTGGCTCGACCTTGGGCGGGACCTGGCGCAAGCACGCAGCTTGAGTGCGATGCTCGGCTTTCTCCTCCTGCCGCCCGGCTGGCGCCCCGACGGACAGGGCCACACCACTGAAGCGCTTCGCCGTCAGCTCGCGCTTGCCGGCCCCCTTGCATCAGAGGGCAGCGGCGCCGCGCCGAAGTAGCGAGAGCGGTGTGCGTGTTGTGGCCGTTAGCTGCCGCGTTGGCGGCATGCACGGTGACATTGCCTCCGCCCTCCCCGCCGGCTGCGCGCGCACCCGAGACACAAAAGGCCCCCGGCCCCGTGGCGCGGGAACGCGCCACGCCCATTCCCCCGCACGACATCGATATCGCCGCCGATTGCCAGCGCACGGAGGAAGACGGCTTTCGCGAGGATGCCCATATGCGGGTGGCCAGCAACGATGTGCGCAGCCTGAGCTGGAAGCTGTGGGTGGGCCGGCACGGCTCCTGCCATTTCGATCTCACCGAGTTCCGCCAGGTGCGCAAGACCCCGCATATCGAACTGCAAGCGATTGATGGCAGCGGCTGCACGCTGATGGTCTGGCAGGACCCGCGGCGCGTCACGCTGGCGCATGCGCATTGCGAGCAGCATTGCACCCCGGGCATCTACGAGCAGGCGTGGCCGGTGCTGTTCGATCCGCGCAGCGGCGCATGCGCGCAAATCCGCTAGCGCTGCCTGGCGCTTGACGGCAAGCGCGGCTCAGCGCTCGCGCAGGCGCGACAGCGCGCGCGTCAGCGGCTTGGCCAGCACGGTGGTGGCCAGCGCCATCAGCAGCAGGCCGGAGAAGGCCGTCATGCCGATCAGCCCGGCTTCGAACAAGATCCCCAGCACGACCACTTCCATCAGCCCCTTGGTCTGGACCAGCGCGCCCAGCATCCAGGCCTCGCGCCGCGGCAGGCCGGCCAGGCGCGCCGGCAATGCGGTCCCGACCACCTTGCCGACCACCGCGACCATGGTGCTCAGGGCGAACACCAGAAGCGTCGCCTGGCCGCCGATGGCGATGTCGGTACGCAGCCCGGTCATCAGGAAGAAGAACGGCATCAGGACCACCACGGTGGCGGGCTCGAGCTGGCGCCGGAGCTCGCCGGCCGCATCGCGCGGGAGCACGATGCCCGCGAGGAAGCCGCCGAGGATGTAATGCAGGCCGACCGATTCGGAAATCAGCGCCGAGCCGAAGATCAGCACCGCGACCAGCGCCAGGCGCGCATCAACGGCGGCCATCCGTGGCAGCATGCGCGCCAGCAGCGGGCGTACCAGCCACAGCATCGCACCGACGTAGGCAAGACCCAGGCAAGCCAGCCGCAGGAAGTCATAGGTTGAGGAACGGCCCGCGCTGGCAAGGATGGCCGACAGCACCAGCCAGATAGCCGCATCGCTGAAGGCGGCGCAGCCGACCGCCAGCTGGCCGGGCACGGAGTCGGACAGCTTCATTTCCCGCAGGATCGCCCCCAGCACCGGCAGCGCCGTCACCGCCATGGAAACCCCCACGGCGAAAGCGAATTGCCAGGCAGATGCCGCATGCCCTACGGCTTCTGGCGTGGCGTAGGCCAGCCAGGCGCCGGCTGCCGTGCCGAGCGCGAACGGCACCAGCACGCTGCCAAGCGCGGCCGCCATCGCAATGCGCCGTATCCCTGGCTGCTGCGCGCCGCCGATGTGCAAGCCGGAGAGGAAGGCAAACAGCACCACCGCCAGCCATTGCAGCCCGGAGAGCGCGGATAGCTGCGCCGGCCCGAACAGGGCCTGCCAGCCTTGCGGCCACAGCGTGCCAAGCAGGGACGGCCCGAGCAGGATGCCGCCCACGATCTGCATGGCCACCAGCGGCACGATGCTGCCGATGCGCAGCCCGCGCCACAGGATGAACGGTGTACCGACCACCAGGCAGGCCTGGGCAAAGAAGAGCGAGACGGGATTCAAGGCGACGGGCGGATCGAGAGAAGTGGAACAAGGGGGCGGGCGCGCATCCAGAGGCGCTACTTAGCCTTCGGCACGCGCCCCATCAGGTAGAACTCTTCGTTCGGCCGCATGCTGATGGTGTTCGCCATGCGGTTGGACAGGCCGAAGAAGGCGGTGATGGCCGCAATGTCCCAGGCATCCTCGTGGCTGAACCCATGCTTGGCCAACGCCGCGAAATCGGCATCGCCAACCTCGGCCGAGGCCTCGCAGACCTTGAGGGCGAAGTCGAGCATGGCGCGCTGGCGCGGCGTGATGTCGGCCTTGCGGTAGTTGACGGCCACCTGGTCGGCCAGCGTCGGCTTTTTCTCGTAGATGCGCAGGATGGCGCCGTGCGCCACCACGCAGTACAGRCACTGGTTGGCGCCCGAAGTGGCCACCACGATCATCTCGCGCTCGCCCTTGGAGAGGCCGCCCTCCTCCTTGAGCATCAGCGCATCGTGGTAGGCGAAGAAGGCGCGGAACTCATCCGGCCGGTGGGCCAGCGTCAGGAACACGTTCGGCACGAAACCGGCCTTGTCCTGGACTTCCAGGATGCGAGCCCGGATGTCCTCGGGCAGGTCAGCGATGGCGGGAACCGGGTAACGGCTGAGTGGCGGCGATGCGGTCATGGTGGTCTCCTTCGGGGGTGCTCCCCTCTTTGCACTGCGCATGAACCGCCCGCGCTAGCTGCCGCGGGCAGCGGAAATCTGGCCGGCTGCGCCGTCTTACTGCGTGGCGAACTGGATCCTGTGCAGCCCGGCGTAGAGTCCCTCGGCCGAGAGCAGTTCGTCGTGGGTGCCATGCTCCGCCACGCGCCCGTGGTCGAGCACCACGATGCGATCGGCGTTCTCGATGGTGGACAGGCGGTGCGCGATGACCAGCGTGGTTCGGCCAACCATCAGCGCCTCCAGCGCGGCCTGCACCTGGCGCTCCGATTCGGAGTCGAGCGCCGAGGTGGCTTCGTCGAGAATCAGGATCGGCGCGTCCTTGTACAGCGCGCGCGCGATCGCCATGCGCTGGCGCTGGCCGCCGGACAGCTTCATGCCGTTGTCGCCGATATTGGTCTCCAGCCCTTGCGGCAGGCCCTTGATCACATCGGTCAGGTAAGCGGCGGCCAGCGCGCGCTCGACACGCGCCATGTCGATCTGCGCCGCCGGATGCACGCCATAGGCCACGTTGGCGGCAACCGTGTCGTTGAACAGCACCACGTCCTGGCTGACAAAGGCAATCTGGCGGCGCAGGTCATGCAGCGAGAACGCGTCGATGGTCTTGCCGTCCAGCAAGATGCGGCCGTCGGTCGGGTCGAAGAAGCGTGGCACCAGGTTGACCAGCGTGGTCTTGCCGCTGCCCGACGGCCCCACCAGCGCGACGACTTCACCGGCGCTGACGTGGAAGTTGATGTTGTCCAATGCCGGGCGGGCGGCCTCGCCGTAGCGGAAGCCCACCTTCTCGAACACCAGTTCGCCGCGCGCGCGCTCGAGCGGCAGGCCGCCGTCTTGCGGCTCGATCGGCTCATCGATCAGGCCGAAGATCATCTCGGCCGCAGTCAGGCCGCGCTGCAGCGGCTGGTTCAGGTCGGTCAGGTGCTTGAGCGGCGAGACCAGCAGCAGCATCGCCATCACAAAGCCGGTGAAGCTGCCCACCGTGGTGTGGTTGGTCTGCGACTGGATCATCGCTATGGTGAGGATGACAGACAGCGCCAGCGCCGCCAGGAATGCCGTGACGGGCTGGTTCAGCCCGCCTGCCACTGCCATGCGCATGGAATAGCCACGCAAGCGCTCGGCCATGGCCGCGAAACGCGACGTCTCGTAAGCCTCGCCGCCATGCAGCTTGACCACCTTGTAGCCACCGGCTGCTTCCTCGACCACGTAGGCCGCGGTGTTGGTCAGCGCCTGGTGATCGCGATTGAGGCGGCGCAGGCGGCGATTGACCTTGGCCATGACAAAACCGATCACCGGCAGGATCACAGCCACCACCAGCGTCAGGCTCCAGTTGGTATAGAACAGGTAGACCAGCAGCGCCAACACGGTGAGCGAATCGCGCACCAGGGTGATCAGCACGCCGGTCAGGATCTGCATGACCTGGTTGACTTCGAAGATCACCGCATTGATCAGGGACGCCGCGGTATTACGATGGTAGAACAGCGCGGGCGCATGCAGCATGCGCTCGAACATCTGCATGCGCATTTTCAGCAGCACCCGGTTGGAGATCAGGGCGAGCAGGTAGCCGGAGGCGAACTGCGCCACCCCGCGTATCAGTGCCACGCCAACCAGCAGGGCCGGCACGTGCCAGAGCTTGCCGGCATATGCGCCGCCGAAACCGTTGTCGAGCAGGTCATTGACGACCTTGGGCATGATCCCTTCGGCGCCAGCCACAGCCGCCATCGCGATAATGGCAACGATGAAGACACGCATTTCCGGACGCAGGTAGGACCATACTCGCTTCAGGGTGTCGG